>NZ_JBEYVJ010000049.1:0-35786 GCF_040643935.1 Kitasatospora sp. NPDC047058
CCGGGGTGGCGCTGCTGGGCGCGCTGGTGTCCGGCCGGGTGCGGAAGGGCTGACGGTCACTTGCCCCCGGCGGGGACACCGGGGTCGGCCGGGCCCCTCGTGCTCGAAGAGGTCTCGCGCACCGGCGTCTTCCCCCTCGCCGAGCTGGACGAGCGGATGGTGTTGGTGGCCGACCTCGGCTTCGACTCCCTGATGCTGCAGGAGTTGGAGGTGAACATCGGCAAGCGGGTCCCGGGCTTCCGCAGCGAGGAGCTGTACGCGCCCGGCCTCACCGTCGGCGGGCTGGCCGCCCTGGTCGGTCCGCAGCCCGCCGGGCCGCCGCCCCGGGAGACCACGGCGGCATGGGAGACCACGGCGGCCCGGGAGGCCTCGGCGGCCTGGGCCGCGGAGACCGCCCGCGTGGACGACTTCCCCGAGGTCCGGCAGTTCGAGGAGCGGCTGGACTCGATCACCGCCGCCGGCCCGGGCTCCCCGTACTTCCGGGTGCACCAGGGCACCATCCGCGACACCACGCTGATCGGCGGCCGGCCGTACCTGTCCTTCGGCAGCTACAACTACCTGGGGCTCTCCGGCCATCCGGCGGTCAACCGGGCCGTGCACGAGGCGGTGGACCGGTACGGGACGTCCGTCTCGGCCAGCCGGGTGCTCTCCGGCGAACGGGACCTGACCGTCCGGCTGGAGCGGGCGCTCGCCGGTTTCCTCGGTGTCCAGGACTGCCTGACCCTGGTGAGCGGCCACGCCACCAACGTCACGGCGATCGGCCACCTGGTCGGCCCGGGCGACCTCGTGGTGCACGACGCGCTCGCCCACGACAGCATCCTCCAGGGCTGCGCGCTGTCCGGCGCGGCGCGGCGCCCGTTCGCCCACAACGACGTGGGGCAGCTGGAGCACCTGCTCCGGCTCAACCGGTCCCGGTTCCGCCGGGTGCTGATCGCCGTCGAGGGCGCCTACAGCATGGACGGCGACCTGGCGGACCTGCCCGCCGTGATCGAGGTGAAGAAACGGTACGGCGCCCTGCTGCTGGTCGACGAGGCGCACAGCATCGGCACCGTGGGCGAACGCGGCCGTGGCGTCGGCGAGTTCTTCGGCGTCGACCGGTCCGACGTGGACGTCTGGATGGGCACGCTCTCCAAGGCCTTCGCCGGCTGCGGCGGCTACCTGGGCGGCTCGGACCGGATGGTCCGCTGGCTGCGGCACACCCTGCCGGGCTTCGTCTACAGCGTGGGCCTCACCCCGGCCAACGCGGCCGCGGCGCTGGCCGCCACCGAGCTGATCGTCGCGGAGCCCGGGCGGGTGGAGCGGCTGCGGCGCAACGCCCGGCTCTTCCTCGGCCTGGCCGCCGAGGCCGGGCTGGCGACCGGCACCAGTGCGGGCACCCCGATCGTGCCGTGCCTCCTGGGCGACTCGGCGAAGACCCTGCGCGTCGCGGAGCGGCTCTTCGGGCGCGGGATCACCGCCGACCCGATCTTCCACCCCGCGGTGGAGGAGGGGCTCTCCCGGCTCCGGTTCTTCGTCACCAGCGAGCACCGCGAGGAGGACATCCGGCACGCCGTGTCCGTCCTGGCCGAGGAGGTGGCCGCCGTCCGGCGCTGAGCGGCCCCGGTTCAGATCAGGGTGCGCTCGATCCGGCTGAGCACGGCGTCGCGCCCGGACGCCCCGGCCGGGGAGGCGTCGTGGCGTCCACCGGGGCCGCCCACCCGCTGGGAGAGCAGATAGGCGATGATCTCCGCCTCCTGCTCCTGGACGTCGTCGTAGGTCGCGCGCAGGAGCATGTCCCGCACGAGGTCGGGGTCCAGGTTGGGGAAGAGGAGCCGGGCGGTCTCCTCGTCCAGCCAACCCGCCCCGCGGTGGCAGCAGATGATGTGACCCAGCTCGTGCAAGATGATGTGCTCCTGATGCGTGCTGGTCGTGTTGGCGTCGTAGAAGATGAGGTCTTCGTCGCGTGCGGCGACCCACATGCCGCACGGGTGCGACGCGGGCATCTGCATCGGGATCAGCGTGATCGGGCGTTCCCTGATCTCGCCGAGGTAGCGGCAGAGTTCGGCCACGTCGCCGACCTCCGGCAGCCCGAGCTCGGCGATCCTCTGCGCGCCGGCCTTCCGGAGCCGCTTCAGCTGACTGCGCCGGTCCTGGTCCGCCGCCGACGCCTTCCGGCCCGGCCTCATTCCTGGTCCGAGGGATCCGTGACGGGTGGGAGGCCCTGCAACTGCCGGTACTGGTCCATGATGGCCGTGATGGCCTGGAGGTTCTCCTTCTTCATCCCGGCCGCCCGCATCGCGACCGCGCGGACCCCGGCCTGCCGCAGCGCCTCGATGGCGGCGACCTGGCTGAGCACCGACTCGGCGACCTGGTCGTCGAAGAAGTAGGCGACGGACACCCCGAAGAAGCGCGCCAGCGCGGCCAGGAGGTCCGGTGAGGGGTTGGAGCGCTTGCCCGTCCGGAGCTGCGACAGGTACACACCCCCGACCTTGAGTTCGGGGTTGGCCCGCTTGAGCTCCTCCGCGACCTCGGCGTTGGTCCAGTGCTTCCCCTTGGGACGCACCGTTCTGAAGAGGTCGTCCAGACGCACCGCCAGCATCGGCCGGTCGTCAGTCTCGGACATTGCGATTCTCCCCCCCGTCCACCTCCCCGGCATTGCCCTCAGCTATCCGTCAGTTTCGCACGATTAGCTGCCAGTTGACAATTGACGGAGGTTCCGCCAACGTGGACCCCGCAGATAGCTGCCAGTTAACTTCGCTTACGGGGGTAGCCGAGTTGCTGCAGCATGCCGCCCTGGTCCGACCCTCGGGGGACGGGCCGGACCGGGGTCGGCGGCACACGGCCGCGAGCGCGGACGGAACGGGCCGACCCACGGGGGAACGCGGGGAGGCCGGGGGGAACCGGGGGAACGGCGGACCCGCAGGGGAGCGGGGAAGCCGCCGGGGGGACCACGGGGGGCGCAGGAAAAAGCGGGGGGAAGAGTGAACCCGCCCGGTCCGACGGGGGTTCGGACCGGGCGGGAGCTCTCAATTCGCGGTGCGTATCCGGCTGTAGGCCGATGCGACCCTGGTGAGCCACGCCACTTCCGCGGTGAAACTGACGGTGTCGCGGTCGTCGAAGTCGCCGGCGTCCTTGTTGTCGTCCGGGATGGTACCGGTGCTCTTCGCCCGCAACGCCTGCCGGATCTGGGCCGCCTCGGCGAACGCCTGCCGGGACTCCTCGTTCGTCCCGCGGTACCCCGCGTCCGCGCCGCCGGTGCGGTCGATGTAGGGCCGCAGGTCCCGCCACCCGTCGCGGATCTCCACCACCCGCCGGTGCAGGCGGTAGTCGAGGTCCGAGACCGACGCCCCCGGCGGCTCCAGCGCGATGTCCGGGGAGGACTCGTAGAGGTCCCGCCAGAGCGGGTAGAGCGCCCGGTAGGACCGGTAACTGCGCGCCCAGTCCAGCAGCCTGGTGGCCGACGCGCCCCAGGACGAGATGGTCAGGCCCAGCGAGAGGGTGACGATGCCCAGCGCACTGAAGACGTTGGACGCGAGCTGCCAGACCCCGATGTCCACCCCCGCCGCCGCGGTGAGGATGTTCACCGTGCGGCCCGTGCAGTAGAGGAAGAGGATCACCGCGGCGACCGAGAGCGTCTGCAGCGCCTGCCGCACCGAGACGTTGTCGGTCATCCGGGCGTAGGGCCCGCACTGGCGGAAGATGGTGACGCACGGCACCGCCTGGGAGACAATGAACGCCAGCAGGTAGGTGAGCACCAGCGGTTGGCCGCTGCCCGTGTTGAAGTCCGTGGCCGGCCGGCCGGTGCCGTCGGCGACCAGGAAGAGCACCACCAGCAGCGCGTCCAGCGCGATCCCGGTGATCACCCAGTACCGGGTCTTCCGGGCCGCCTCCTCCGCGACCGTCGCCGCCCAGCCCAGCAGGATGATCTGCGCGCAGACGCAGAAGGCCACCGCCGACAGGTGCATCAGCAGGATCGCGAGGTTGCCGACGCCGAGGAACCTGTCGGATCCCATGGCGACGGCACCCATGGTGAAGGTGAGGCACTGGAACAGCAGGGTGACGACCAGCATGCGGTAGGCGCTGTCCCGCCGGCTGCGCCGGACCTGGCTCAGCCGGTAGACGAGGGCGGCGTACGACGAGAGCGCCGCGATGACGAAGCAGAGGGTTCTGGTGGTGTTCACGGCCTGGATTCCCCCGCCGGCGCCGCACCCGCGGCGGACGGTCTAGTCGTTGTCGGTGCTCAGCGGGACGTCGAGGCCGATGCTCTCGGCCGCGACCGCGATGGCGTAGTCGAAGAACGCGGACTCGTCCCGGACGCTGTCGTGGGTGCGGCTGAAGACCTGGAACACCAGGAGCCCGATCAGGTTGCTCCACAGCACGATGCCGCGCTCGATGACGTCCGCGAACGGGGCCTCGGGCACTCCGCCGAAGACCTGGACGGCCTCCGGCAGCAGGAGCGACGTCCCGGCCACCACCCGCCGCGGCGGGGTGAGTTCGCCGGCCTCCAGCGCCGACCGCACGATGCCCGCCATCACCCCGGGGGTGCGCGAGGCGGCCGGCACGGTGTCCTGCGGGGCGTGGTAGCCGGGCACGGGCGAACCGTAGATCAGCGTGAACTCACCGGGGTTGGCGAAGGACCACGCCCGCAGCGCCCGGGTGACCGCGAGCAGCCGGGCCCCCGCCGTGGCGCCGGCCTCCCGGGCGGCCTGGTCGGCCTGCTCCATCGCGGCGCCGGACTCGTTGTAGGCGTCGATCACCAGCGCGGTCAGCAGGTCGTCCCGGTCCGGGAAGGCGGCCGCGACCTCGGCGACGGGCAGCCCGGCCTCCCCGGCCACGGCATCGAGGGACAGTCCTCCGGCCCCCAGTTTCACGAGCAGTTGGCGCGCGGTGGCCTTCACGACCACCGCCGGCGTGTCCTGGTCGGCGGCGCTTGCTCCGGAAACATCCATGGGCCAAACCGTACCGGTCGGTTGCTACGACGATAAGACCCGTCACCCACAGTGTTCCGCCCGGCCCCTGTGATCCCGGCCACCCGCCCCTCGGGGCCTCCTCCGTCAGGCGCTGCCGGGCGCGCAGGCGGCTTCGAGGGCGATGAGCCGGTTGGCGAGGGCGCGGGCCGGACCGGTGAGGCCCTTGAGGATCTCCCGGGTGTACGGGCTCCGGGGGTGGTGGGCGAGCTCCTGGACGGCGCTCCAGGCTTCGGCGATGCCGGCCAGGCCGTGCTGGATCTGGCGGATGGCGTCGTGGCGCTGGGCCAGGTACTCCTCGGCGCGCTGGTGGGCGTGGCGCCAGTCGGTGTCGCCGCGTTCGGCGGCCCCGGCGAAGGAGGGCTCGGTGTCGCCGTCGGCGAGGCGGATGGCGTCGATCTCCTCGACCCGCCTGCGGAGGTGTTCCTCCTCCTGCCGGGCGTTGAGGGCCGCCGTGGCGTCGGCGAGGACGAGGTCGCCGGCGATGACCTGCTCGGCGAGGTCGGGGGCCTGCCGGCGCAGCCGGGCGTGCTGGGCGAGGAGGGCCTTGGCGTCGGCCTTGCGTCTGCGGGCGGCGGTGTAGGCGGCGTTCAGCGGGAGGGTGCCGGCGCGGACCTGTTCGGCGAGGTCGGGGGCGTGCTCGAGCACGGTGGTGGCGATCGACAGGCGGGTGAGGTTGATGCCGTGGCGGGCGACGGAGGAGGCGAAGGAGTGCCGTGAGAGCGAGCGCGCCATCGCGGTGATCATGGCGCGCTGGCCCGGGTTGATGTTCCGGCGCTGGCGGTTGGCCGACACGATCAGGCACACCGGGTCGGTTCCCTGATAGGTGGTGAAGCGCGGTTCGACGTCGGCCAGTTCACAGGCGGCGAGGCGGTTGCGGCCGTCCAGGACGACGCCGTCCACGTCGAGGACGACCGGCTGGCTCAGGCCGTTGGACTCGATGTCCTCGGCGAGGTCGAGGAGTTCGTCGGGGCTGAGCATCGGGAACAGGGCGGTGACGGGGTGGACGTCCACGGCGGGGAGCTCCTTGATCGGGAGGGGCGTTGGGGCAGAAGACGCCACAAGGGTGCAAATGGTTCACCGCCCGTTCCCGCACGGATCCGGGACTCCGGCCGATCGGTGGTCCGAGGCACTCCAGCGCGTGGCGACCCCGGCCGCCCGCCCGGCCCCGTCCGGCACGGCGGGCCCCGGCCCCGCCCGGCCCCGCCCGGCCTCGAACCGGTCCAGACAACGCGAAAGCCGCAGGTCGCTGACCTGCGGCTTTACTGCTGGAGCGGGCGACGAGAATCGAACTCGCGCTCTAAGCTTGGGAAGCTCATGTTCTACCATTAAACTACGCCCGCCTGACGAGCCGTCAGAGACCGCTCATCCGCCTTCACTGTACCCCATCCGTGACGTCGGTTGCACAGGTGGCGGGAGCCCGTGGCGGAGCCGGGTGGGACGGGGTCGGGGGGCGTACTCTTTGGGCCGCGTGAGAGTGCTCCGGCGGCGGGGGCCGGGGCGGCGAGCCATGGTGTGGAATGTCCGGAACATCCCCTAATGTGACGCTGTCCCGGGGCTCGGTCCGCCGGGACGCGATGAGTACGGGTGAGTACTGGGTTTGGGATGGGAAGGGGATCGATGGAGCAGCGCGCCGTCGTTCGTTGTGCCGAGGGGCACCTGTTCAGCACCACCACGTTCCCGATGCAGAACCTCGGACCCGGCCGGCTGGGGCCCGGTCGGCTGATCCGCTGTCCGCAGTGCGGACGGCTGCGGAGCTCGGTGCTGGCCGACGTGCAGAAGCTGTCCGCGCCGCAACTGGCCCGGGCGATGCGGCTGGAGGCCGCGGAGTTCCTGGCCTGACCGGGACAGGAGTGACGGATGCGGCCCCGGGCGATTCGTCCGGGGCCGCGTCGTGCACGTAACCTCGAAGCGTGCTGCTCTCTGACAAGGACATCCGGACCGAAATCGACCTGGGCCGGGTCGTGATCGACCCGTTCGACCCGGCGATGATCCAGCCGTCGAGTATCGACGTGCGCCTCGACCGCTTCTTCCGCGTGTTCGAGAACCACCGCTACCCGCACATCGACCCCTCCGAGGAACAGCCGGACCTCACCCGGCTGGTCGAGCCGGAGGGCGACGACGCCTTCATCCTGCACCCGGGCGAGTTCGTGCTCGCCTCGACCTACGAGGTCATCACGCTGCCCGAGGACGTCGCCTCCCGGCTGGAGGGCAAGTCCAGCCTGGGCCGGCTCGGCCTGCTGACGCACTCCACGGCCGGCTTCATCGACCCCGGCTTCAGCGGCCACGTCACGCTGGAGCTGTCGAACGTCGCGACGCTGCCGATCAAGCTCTACCCGGGCATGAAGATCGGGCAGCTCTGCATGTTCCGGCTCTCCTCGCCGTCCGAGCACCCGTACGGCTCGGCGCGCTACGGCTCGCGCTACCAGGGCCAGCGCGGCCCGACGCCGTCCCGCTCGTACCTGAACTTCCACCGCACCGAGGTCTGAGCGCCGTCCCAGGCCCGCACCACGGCCCCGGCGCACACCACAGCAGAGCGCACGCACGACGGGCGGCCGCCCCTCACCACGAGGGACGGCCGCCCGCAGCGTTCCCCGGGGCCGTCAGGCCCGCTTGGGGCGGGTGACGGCGACCAGCTCGCTGCCGTCCTCGGAGAGGCGCAGCTCGGTGCGGAGCTCGGCCAGCTCGCCGAGGTGGTGCAGGTGGGTGCCGCCGCAGAAGATCTGCGCCGCGCCCTCGGGCAGCTCGCAGTGCCACTGGCGGCGGGCGGTCAGCTCGGGACCGGGCACGTCGATCCGGACCGGGGCGTCCGCGGCCACCCAGGCGGCGAGCCGCTGGTTGACCGCCTCGGTGAGGGCCGGGAGGGCGTCGGCGAGGGCCGGGAACTCCTCGGTGGCGTCCGCCGTGAAGCCCTTCTTCTTGAGCGACTTGCCGAGCCGGTAGGTGTCGGTGCTGGCCTCGGTGTCCATCACCGAGCTCGCCATGGCCAGGCTGTCGAAGTCCGGGTGGCCGAAGGCGTCGGCGCGGCCCGGGTCCTTGCGCCAGCGCGGGGCGAGCGCCTCGTTCAGGGCGAGGGCGAGCAGGTGGCAGCCGCTGTGCGAGGCCGACAGGGCGGCCCGGCGGCCGGCGTCGACGGTGAGGGTGGCGGTCCGGCCGACGATGTCGCCCGGGTCGGTGTCGAGGACGTGCAGGACCAGCCAGGACCACTCCTCGTCACCGCGCCGGACCGGGATGTCGGCGCCCACCAGCAGGTCGCCGCCGTCCGGGCCGACGGCGCCGGTGAGGCAGTCGACGACGGCCAGCTCGCGGCCGTCCACGGTGAGGACGCCGAGGTCGGCCGGCTGGTCGGGCCAGGTGTGGTCGAGCGGGTGGAACGGGGTCGCCCCGGTGACGACCGCGACCCGGCCGCCGTCCAGCCGCTGCACCGCGATCACGGTCGACTCGCCGGTCACCGCCCCGGCCGGGAAGCTGACGTGGGTGGTAGGGAGGGTCATGCCTGGCTCCGTGCGGGTGAGGTGCGGGTGAGGGTGGTGGAAGCGGAACGGGCCCCGCAGGCGGGGCCCGTCGTCGTCCATTCTCCCCCGCGGCCGCGCGGCCCGGGCCGGGGGTTTCGGCGCCCGGCTCAGCCCAGCGTCGGCAGCTTGATCAGGACCAGCAGCGCCAGCAGCTGCAGCGCGGCCGCGCCGGCCGCCTTGCCCCACGGCAGGTCGTGCAGCCGGCGGACCATCGTGGTCAGCAGCACGGCGCAGAGCACCCAGGTGGCCCAGCCGACGGCCTGGACCACGACGTTGCCGGAGGGCAGCACCAGGGCCAGCAGCAGCCGGGGCGCGTCGGTGGTCCAGCCGATCAGCACGGCCAGGCCGACCGTCGACCGCCACGGGCCGTCCCCGCCGAACTGGCGGGCCAGCGCGTACGTGACGGCGCCGAGCGTGGCACCGGCCAGGGTGAAGCAGAGCGCCGCGGCGAGGATGGCCGTGAGGGCGACGCCGAAGGTCGACTTGAAGACGTCGTCCCGGGTCAGGCCGATGCCGAGCACGGCCAGCGCGCCGTACAGCAGGGACACGGTGAGCGCGGGCAGCCAGACCTGGTGGTCCCGGGTGCGGTCGAAGGTCGCGGCCGGGCTGCGGAACAGGCCGGTCAGCAGCTCGCGCCAGCCCGGGCGCGGGCCGGAGACGTGCGGGGCGGACTGGCCGCCGGCCCGGTACACGGCGACGTTGTCCTGCGCGTAGCCCTGGTCCGGGCCGTGGCCCTGCTCCTGGCCGTAGCCCCCGTACGCCGGTCCGTCGCCGTACCCGGCCCCCTGGCCGTGGGCCCCGTCCGGGTACGGCTGCCCGTACTCCCCCGGGCGGCCCTGGCCCTGGTACGGGTACGGCTCGCCCGCGTACGGGTCCGCGCCGGTCGGGAAGGCCCGGGTGTGACCGGGCTGGTCGGCGGCGTACGGGTCGGAACCGCCGGCACCCCCGGGCGCCCCCTGGTGAGGGGCGGTGAAGTACTCCGGCCCGTCCGTCTGCCCGTATCCCCCGGGCGCCCCCGGCGAGGGCGGCGGAGCCGACCACCCGCCACGGGGGTCGGCTCCCTGCCCGCTGTCGTATCGATTACCAGCCACGTTCCGAAGGTACCCGTCCGGCTGACTCCGCGTCGGCCGCTCACCGGGCCGGGGCCGGTTTGCAGCGAGCCTGTGACGGCCCGGGTCCGTGGCTGCGGCCGCCTACCGCTGCGCGGAGACCTTGGGCCCGTGCACGGCGGCGGCCGCCGTGGCACCGGCCGGGCAGCCGCCCGGGCCGGCCGAGGTGCGGACGGCGCCGACCGGCAGCAGCGTGCCGCAGGCGATCCGGACGCCGCTGGGCAGCTCGTTGTCCGCCTCGACGATCGCGCCGTCGCCGATCACCGCGCCGTCGAGCGAGGTCCGGTCGCCGATGGTGGCGTAGGCGCCCACGATCGAGTCCTTGACCAGGGTGTCCGCGCCGATCACCGCGCCGGGCAGGATCACGCTGCCCTCGACGATCGCGCCGGGCTCGACGACCGCGCCCTCGGAGACGACGCTGCCGCAGCTCAGCACCGCGCCCGGCTGGACGGTCGCGCCGGGCAGCAGCAGGGCCTCGCCGGTCGGGCCGGGGACGGCCGGGGAGTCGACCTTGCCGAGCACCAGGTCGGCCGAGCCGCGGACGAAGGCCGCCGGGGTGCCGAGGTCCAGCCAGTACGAGGTGTCCACGACGCCGCGCAGCAGCGCGCCGGTGGCCAGCAGCTCCGGGAAGGTCTCGCGCTCGACGGAGACCTCGCGGCCGGCCGGGATGCGGTCGATCACCGACCGGGTGAAGACGTAGCAGCCGGCGTTGATCTGGTCGGTGACGATCTGCTCGGGCGTCTCCGGCTTCTCCAGGAACTCCAGCACCCGCCCCTGCTCGTCGGTCGGGACGAGGCCGAAGGCACGCGGGTCCTCGACCCGGGTGAGGTGCAGGGTGACGTCGGCCCCGGCGGCCACGTGGCCGTCGCGCAGGGCGGCGATGTCGACGCCGGAGAGGATGTCGCCGTTGAAGACCAGGACCGGCTCGTCCGGGCCGCAGGTGAGCCCGGAGGCGGCGTTGCGGATGGCGCCGCCGGTGCCGAGCGGCTCGCGCTCGGTCAGGTAGACCAGCTCGATGCCGTACGGGGTCCCGTCCTGGAAGTGGTCCTCGAAGACCTCGGCCAGGTAGGAGGTGGCGAGCACCACGCGGGTGACCCCGGCGGCGGCCGCGCGGGCCAGCTGGTGCGCGATGAACGGGACGCCTGCCACGGGCAGCATGGGCTTGGGGGTGTGGGTGGTCAGCGGACGCAGTCGCGTGCCCTTACCACCGACCAGCATGATCGCCTCGGTCATGGTCTGCGCTGTTCCCCTTGTGGTCTCTGCGGCCCGGCCCGGCGGGCCGATACCTCCGTCGGTGGTCTGACACCCGTCCGGTGGGGCGGAACGGGTCGGCCGGCACGCGGCCGGTCAGGCGCCTACTGTATTTCCTTCCAACGCGGCCGTTGCCAGGCGGCCGCGCTATCGGCACCACTCCCCCACGACTCCGGTGCCGCCTTTCCCCCTGCCGCGGCACCCCCGTCGCCCCAAAAGCCCGGCCCGGCGGGCGCTTTCGCGTCGCCCACCGGGCCGGGCAGTTGTAGCAGAACTGTCGAACAGCGGATGCTACGCGTCCACCGTCTCCGGCTGGTCCGCCCCGGCGGGGGTCGCCTTGACGGAGTCGAGCAGGAGCTGGGCGACGTCGACGACCTTCAGGTGTTCCTTGGCCGCGCCCTCGTTCTTCTTGCCGTTGACCGAGTCGGAGAGCATGACGAGGCAGAACGGGCAGGCGGTGGAGACGATGTCCGGGTTGAGGGACAGTGCCTCGTCGACGCGCTCGGTGTTGATCCGCTTGCCGATGCGCTCCTCCATCCACATCCGGGCGCCGCCGGCGCCGCAGCAGAAGCCGCGTTCCTTGTGGCGGTGCATCTCCTGCTGGCGCAGGCCGGGGACCTTGTCCATGATCTCGCGCGGCGGGCTGTAGACCTTGTTGTGGCGGCCCAGGTAGCACGGGTCGTGGTAGGTGATCAGGCCCTCGACGGGGTTGACCGGGACGAGCTTGCCCTCGTCGATCAGGTGCTGCAGCAGCTGGGTGTGGTGGATGACCTCGAAGTGGCCGCCGAGCTGCGGGTACTCGTTGGCGATGGTGTTGAAGCAGTGCGGGCAGGTGGCCACGATCCGCTTCTTCGGGGCGTCCTCCAGGGCCGCGTTCAGCGTCTCGACGTTCTGCGCGCCGAGCATCTGGAAGAGGAACTCGTTGCCCAGGCGGCGGGCGGAGTCACCGGTGCAGGATTCCTCCTTGCCGAGGATCGCGAACTTGACGCCGGCGGTGTGCAGGAGCTCCGCGAAGGCCTTGGTGGTCTTCTTGGCGCGGTCCTCCAGGGCGCCGGCGCAGCCGACCCAGTAGAGGTACTCGACCTCGGCGGGGTCGATGTCCTCGCCGATCACCGGCACCTCGATGCCGGTCTCCTTCTTGAGCTCCTTGACCCAGTCGAGGCGGGCCTTGGTGGCCATGCCCCACGGGTTGCCCTTGTTCTCCAGGTTCTTGAGCATCGTCCCGGCCTCGGTCGGGAACGATGACTCGATCATGACCTGGTAGCGGCGCATGTCGACGATGTGGTCGATGTGCTCGATGTCCACCGGGCACTGCTCGACGCAGGCGCCGCAGGTGGTGCAGGACCACAGGACGTCCGGGTCGATGACCCCGTTCTCCTCGGCGGTGCCGATCAGCGGGCGCTCGGCCTCGGCCAGCGCCGCCGCGGGGACGTCCTTGAGCTGCTCGGAGGTGGCCTGCTCGGTGCCCTCCATGTCCTTGCCGCCGCCGGCCAGCAGGTACGGCGCCTTGCCGAAGGCGTGCTCGCGCAGGCTCATGATCAGCAGCTTGGGCGAGAGCGGCTTGCCGGTGTTCCAGGCCGGGCACTGCGACTGGCAGCGGCCGCACTCGGTGCAGGTGGAGAAGTCGAGGATGCCCTTCCAGGAGAAGTGCTCGACCTGGGAGACGCCGAACACGGCGTCGTCGGCCGGGTCCTCGAAGTCGATCGGCTGACCACCGCTGGTCATCGGGCGCAGGGCGCCGAGCGCGGTGCCGCCGTCCTCCTCGCGCTTGAAGTAGATGTTGAAGAAGCCGAGGAAGCGGTGCCAGGCCACACCCATCGAGGGGTTGAGGCCGATGGTGGTCGCCCACGCGAAGGAGATGCAGATCTTCAGCATCGCGAAGAGGTAGACCAGGTTCTCCAGCGTCCCGTGCGACAGCCCGCTCAGCGCGGAGACGATCGGGTACGAGACCAGGTGCTCCGGCCCATAGGAGTCGACGCCGGCGAGGGCACCCTCCAGGGCCCGCAGCATGGTGATGCAGAGGCCGATGCCGAGGATCGTGTACTCGACGTAGAAGGCCTGCCAGGCGATCGAGCCGGCGAAGCGCGACTTGCGGCCCGACTTCGACGGCAGGCTGAGCAGCCGGATCACGATCAGGGTCAGGATGCCCAGGGTGGTCAGGGTGCCGAGCAGCTCGACGAAGAGCTGCCAGAGCATCCAGTGACCGATGATCGGCAGCGCGAACTCGGGGTCGAACAGCTGCCCGAAGGCGTTGACGATGGTCAGCACCAGGCTGAAGAAGCCGACCGCGACGAACCAGTGGGCGATGCCCACGATCCCCCAGCGGTTCATCCGGGTGTGGCCGACGAACTCGACCGCCACGGTCTTCACCCGCTGGGCGGGCCGACCGAAGCGGGTGGGGTCGGACTGGCCGGTCCGCACCACCTTGAAGATGTACAGCGCCGCACGGGCGGCGAGCGCGGTGCCGATCACGAACGTGACCAGCGAGATGACGATCGCTGCTAGTTGCATCGGCTCTCCGTCTCCTGCGGCTTTCTGGGTTGGCGGTCTCTCCGAAGTGAGTGTACTCGTCGGTAACTTCCTGGGCCGACGGGCCGGACATTACCGTTTGTCAACTCTTCTCCTGAAGATGTCCAAGGTATGGCGGCAGTCACGTAAGTCCACCCTCGGCACTCGGAGCGACCCCCGCCACCCGTTCCACGCCCGCGTACCGGGCCGGCCGCTCCCGCACCGCGCTCAGCAAAGTTGAGCGACGCAGACTCATAGCTGTTGACGCTCCCCGGGGAGTCGTGCATCCTTGAGCCCGTAAAGCTCAACTCTTCCGTGGAGGTATCTACGATGGCACGCGCGGTCGGCATCGACCTCGGTACGACGAACTCGGTCGTCAGCGTCCTTGAGGGTGGCGAGCCCACCGTCATCACGAACGCCGAGGGTGCGCGGACCACGCCGTCCGTCGTCGCCTTCGCCAAGAACGGCGAGGTCCTCGTCGGTGAGGTGGCCAAGCGCCAGGCCGTCACCAACGTCGACCGGACCATCCGCTCGGTCAAGCGCCACATGGGCACCGGGTGGAAGATCAACCTGGACGGCAAGGACTTCAACCCGCAGCAGATCAGCGCCTTCATCCTGCAGAAGCTGAAGCGCGACGCGGAGTCCTACCTGGGCGAGACCGTCACCGACGCCGTCATCACCGTCCCGGCGTACTTCTCCGACTCGGAGCGCCAGGCCACCAAGGAGGCCGGTGAGATCGCGGGCCTCAACGTCCTGCGCATCGTCAACGAGCCGACCGCGGCCGCCCTGGCCTACGGCCTGGACAAGGACGACCAGACCATCCTGGTCTTCGACCTCGGCGGCGGCACCTTCGACGTCTCCCTGCTGGAGATCGGCGACGGGGTCGTCGAGGTGAAGGCCACCAACGGTGACAACCACCTCGGTGGTGACGACTGGGACCAGAAGGTCGTCGACCACCTGGTGAAGGTCTTCCAGGCCGGCCACGGCGTCGACCTGTCGAAGGACAAGATGGCCCTCCAGCGCCTCCGCGAGGCGGCCGAGAAGGCCAAGATCGAGCTGTCCTCGTCCTCCGAGACCTCGATCAACCTGCCCTACATCACGGCCTCCGCCGAGGGCCCGCTGCACCTGGACGAGAAGCTCACCCGCGCCCAGTTCCAGCAGCTCACCTCCGACCTGCTGGAGCGCTGCAAGGTCCCGTTCCACAACGTGATCAAGGACGCCGGCATCTCGCTCTCCGAGATCGACCACGTCGTCCTGGTCGGCGGCTCGACCCGCATGCCGGCCGTCGCCGAGCTCGTCCGCGAGCTGACCGGCGGCAAGGAGGCCAACAAGGGCGTCAACCCGGACGAGGTCGTCGCCATCGGCGCCTCGCTCCAGGCCGGTGTCCTCAAGGGCGAGGTCAAGGACGTCCTGCTGCTCGACGTCACCCCGCTGTCCCTCGGCATCGAGACCAAGGGCGGCATCATGACCAAGCTGATCGAGCGCAACACGACCATCCCGACCAAGCGCTCGGAGATCTTCACCACGGCCGAGGACAACCAGCCGTCGGTGCAGATCCAGGTCTACCAGGGCGAGCGCGAGATCGCCGCGTACAACAAGAAGCTCGGCATGTTCGAGCTGACCGGCCTGCCGCCGGCCCCCCGCGGCCTGCCCCAGATCGAGGTCACCTTCGACATCGACGCCAACGGCATCATGCACGTCGGCGCGAAGGACCTCGGCACCGGCAAGGAGCAGAAGATGACCGTCACCGGCGGCTCCGCGCTGCCGAAGGACGACATCGAGCGCATGATGCGCGAGGCCGAGCAGTACGCGGAGGAGGACCACAAGCGCCGCGAGTCGGTCGAGACCCGCAACCAGGCCGAGCAGCTCGTCTACTCGACCGAGAAGTTCATCGCCGACAACACCGACAAGCTGCCGGCCGACGTCAAGACCGAGGTCGAGACCGCCATCGGCGAGCTCAAGGACGCCCTGAAGGGCGAGGACATCGCGGCCATCCGCGAGGCCTCGGAGAAGGTCTCCACCACCGCCCAGAAGCTCGGCCAGGCCCTGTACGCCAACGCCGACGCCGCGGGTGCCGCCCCGGCCGGTGACGCCGCCGGCGCCAAGGACGACGACGTCGTCGACGCCGAGATCGTGGACGACGAGAAGCCCAAGGGCGGTGCCGCATGACGGAGAAGCCGCAGGGTGCTGAGCCCGGCGACGACTCCGCCGCCGAGGAGGCCGTGATCAAGGCTGCCGAGGAGGCCGCCGCGGCCGGTTCCGGCGGGGACGAGCTCGCCACGGCCAAGCGCGAGCTGGCCGAGCGGACGGCCGACCTCCAGCGCCTCCAGGCCGAGTACCAGAACTACCGCAAGCGGGTCGAGCGCGACCGGCTCACGGTCCGCGAGATCGCCGTCTCCAACATCCTGGAGTCGCTGATCCCGGTGCTGGACGACATCGGCCGGGCCCGCGACCACGGCGAGGTGACGGGCGGCTTCAAGTCCGTCGCCGAGTCGCTGGAGACGGTCGTGGCCAAGCTGGGCCTGCAGCAGTTCGGCAAGGAGGGCGAGCCCTTCGACCCGACCATGCACGAGGCGCTGATGCACAGCTACTCCTCGGACGTCACCGAGGACACCTGCGTCCAGATCCTCCAGCCCGGCTACCGGATCGGCGAGCGGATCATCCGCCCGGCGATGGTGGCGGTCGCGGAGCCCCAGCCGGGCACCCAGACCACCGCCGGGCCCGACGCCGCCGAGAAGGCGGACGGCGGCTCCGACAAGGCCGACGGTGGCGCGGACAGCTGACAACCCGTGCGCTGCGGAGTCGTACGTCGTCCAGTACGACGGCCGGCTCCGCAGCGCCGTATCCGTTGACTCCACCTCGGGTGGACCCGTATCTGTTGACTCCGGGAGGTGGCGGCAGCGCATGAGCGAGCGAAGCGAGCGGATCGTCGACGGGTGCGTTTCCCGTGAAGCGGCTGCCGAGCGCAGCATGGTGGGTGGAGCATGAGCGGCAAGGACTACGTGGAGAAGGACTACTACAAGGTCCTCGGCGTGCCCAAGGACGCCTCCGCCACCGAGATCAAGAAGACCTACCGCAAGCTGGCGCGCGAGTTCCACCCGGACGCCAACAAGGGTGACGCCAAGGCCGAGGACCGCTTCAAGGACATCTCCGAGGCCTACGACGTCCTCTCGGACGAGAAGCGCCGCAAGGAGTACGACGAGGCGCGCACCCTCTTCGCCAACGGCGGCTTCCGCTCCGGCGGCCCCGGCGGCGGCAGCTACAGCTTCGACTTCGGCGACCTCTTCAGCGGCAGCCAGGGCGGCGGCGCCGGCAGCGGCGGCGGGATCGGCGACGTCTTCGGCGGGCTGTTCAACCGCGGCGGCCGGCAGGCCCAGCCGCGCCGCGGCGCCGACGTCGAGACCGAGGTGACGCTCTCCTTCGAGGAGGCCGTCGACGGCGCGACCGTCCCGCTCCGGATGACCAGCCAGGCCCCCTGCCGCACCTGCAGCGGCACCGGCGCCAAGGCCGGCACCACCCCCCGGGTCTGTCCCACCTGCGTCGGCGCCGGCACCGTCAGCCGCGGCCAGGGCGCCTTCGCGCTCTCCGAGCCCTGCCGGGACTGCCGCGGCCGGGGCATGATCGTCGACGACCCGTGCGCCGACTGCCACGGCAGCGGCCGGGCCAGCTCCGCCCGCACCATGCAGGTCCGGATCCCGGCCGGCGTCCAGGACGCCCAGCGCATCAGACTCAAGGGCAAGGGCGCCCAGGGCGAGCGCGGCGGCCAGGCCGGCGACCTCTACGTCACCGTGCACGTCGACCCGCACCCCGTCTTCGGGCGCAAGGCCGACAACCTCACGGTGACCGTCCCGGTCAGCTTCCCCGAGGCCGCGCTCGGCGGCACCATCGAGGTGCCGACCCTCAACGGCCCCTCGGTGAAGCTCAAGCTGCCCCCCGGCAGCGCCAACGGCCTCACCCTGCGGGCCCGCGGCAAGGGCGCGACCCGCAAGGACGGCACCCGCGGCGACCTCCTGGTCACCGTGGAGGTCGTGGTGCCCCAGCACGTCACCGGCGACGCGCTGACGGCCCTTGAGCAGTACCGCGAGGCCACCGCCTCCGACGACCCGCGAGCCGCCCTCTTCAAGGCGGCGGAGGGAGCGTGACGACCAGATGACCCCCGACAGCCCCATCGGTCCCGGGATCGGCGAGGGCCTCCCCGGCGGTGCCCCGCGCACCCGCCGCACCGCCCCGCCCCCGCACTACGTCCTCACCGAGGACACCCCGGTCTACGTGATCTCGGTCGCCGCCGAGCTCTCCGGCCTGCACCCGCAGACGCTCCGCCAGTACGACCGGCTCGGGCTGGTCTGCCCGGACCGCACCGCGGGCCGCGGCCGGCGCTACTCGGCCCGGGACATCCAGCAGCTGCGCGAGGTCCAGCGCCTCTCCCAGGACGAGGGCATCAACCTGGCCGGCATCAAGCGGATCATCGAACTGGAGAACCAGGTCACCGCCCTCCAGTCCCGCATCGCCGAACTGGCCGACTCCCTGGAGGGAGCCGCCACCGCGCTCCAGCAGCGCGAGGCCACCATCCACGCCTCCTACCGCCGCGACCTGGTCCCCTACCAGCCGCCCACCCGGTCCAGCGCCCTGGTCGTCTGGCGTCCGAAGCGCTGACCAGGCCTCTCCGCCCACAGCCGCCGGTTTGCCCCTGCTCGGGGGGTGCCGGCGGCTCGGTGTTGGTGAGAGGGTGCTGGGCAACGGACCGGGCCGTCCCACCGCCGTCGTCCGATCTGGCATGCTGCATGGCGTTTCCCACGTGAATACCCGGCAGTATTGGTACACATGGCCACGGCAAGGAGCCTCAGATGAGTGGACGAGAGCAGCTCGGTGCCACCACGATCGGGACGGGCATCCTTTCCAAAGAGGCGCGCGCGTTGTATCTGGCCATCATCGGGGAGAACGGACGGCTCGCGAAGGACTCGGAGCTCGGCCGTGACACCGCGGCCAGGGACGAGCTGGTGGGCATAGGGCTCCTCGTCCCCGATACCGACGAGCCCGGCGTCCTCGTCGCGGTCGACCCCCAGCAGTTGTCCGAAAGCCTCAGCGCGACCTGGCAGCGCCAGGCCCTGGACCTGCTCACCCGTGCCTCGGCGCTCAGTACGGACCTCCACGATCTGACGGCCGCATATCACTCGCCGGAACAGGCCGGCGGCACCATCGAATACGTCCGCGGCAAGGTGCTGATCAATCAGCGGGTCCAGCAGATTGTCGCCAGCGCGTCAGAAGAGATTCTCGCGGCCCAACCCGGCGGCCCGCGGCCGTCCGAAGCACTCGCCGGCATTCTCGCGCGGGACCTCGAAGCCCTGCGGCAGGGCATCGTGCTCAGAACCATCTACCACCCGAGCACCCGCTACCACGCCGCCACCCGGGAGTACGTGGCCGCGATCACGCAGGCGGGCGGCAGAGTCCGCACGCTGGACGAGCCGTACACGCGCCTGATCGTGATCGACCGCCGGATCGCGGTGCTCCCGGTCGCGGACGACCTCAACCTCGCCGCATTCATTCACGACCAAGCCGTCATCAGTTACCTGATCAGCGAGGTCTTCGAGCGGAACTGGAGCCACGCGCTGGACTTCGACGGTGCTCGCGCCGTCCCGCAACAGGTCGTCTCGGGGATGCGGCAGACGATCATCGATCTGATGCTGGAGGGCGTGAACCACCGGGTGATCGCCCGCCGGCTGGGCATCAGCGAACGCACGCTCGCACGCCACCTTGCCGAGATGCGAGACGAGCACAACGTCGAATCGCTGTTCCAGCTCGGCTATGCACTGGCCCGGAACAGCATCAACGGCCACTCCGAGGCGTACGGCTGACCGTTCGCCACGGGGTCCTCAGTTCCAGATCGTGTCCGTGGCCAGGGCGACGGTCTTCTCCGAAGCTCCGTTGCCGCCCCGGATGTTCCAGATCGTGTCGTCGGCCGAGCCCGCGCCGCAGATGAGAAGCGCCGCGCCAACAACGAGTGGAACCAGGACAAATCGGGCCACTCGACGTATCCGAGACATTGTGTCCCCTCTCCTTACAGGGCCTTATTGCGGATACCCAGCCCATTGTTTCGAACAACCTGGCACATAATGCCGCACGGCCGCATCAAGAAGCCAGAGGGGCGGACCTCCCGGTGCGTCATCTCCCTGCCAGTCATCGAGATGACACCACGGTTCTGTGGACGGTGGCCGCGGTCGAAAGAGACGATCAGTGCACTCCCTAGGAGAGTCGGCCATGAAGTCCACGGGGGCGACAAAGCTATACATGAGCACGACAAGTTAGTTTCGACCGCAACGAATGCGCAGCAGCATTCCGATAGGCACCACCCAACGGGGCGAATCAGCCCGGTTGGCATCTATCCCCGGAGTCGACATGAGTGAGCCCTACCTGCGTCACCACGACGGCCAGGCCCACGAGGGCCGGCGCGCACGAGTCTTCCTGGCCGCACCGCTGATGCGGCTGACCGGCCCGGCGGACAGTGTGGTGACGCTCGCCAGCCGGACGCGGCTGACGACGCTTCGCACGACCCTCCTGCGCAGCGGCGCCGCGGTCTACAGCGCCCACCACAGTGACGCCTGGACCGTCGCCGGGCGCGCCCCCGAGCCGCGCGTGCCGTCGGACTTCCGGGCCCTGCAGTCCGCCGACCTGGTCTTCGCGTACGTCGGCGCGCCGCTCTCGGCCGGGGTGAGCCTGGAGCTCGGCTGGGCGTCGGCGCTGCGGAAGCCGATCGTCCTGCTGGTCGACGAGGCCATCACCCACAACCCGCTGATCGCCACCATCGAGCAGGTCGCCCCCGTCCTGCCGCTGGTCTTCGACGACACCTGGTCGCAGGAGGCCCTCCACCACACCGTGGAGACCGCCCTCGACTGGGCCGGCATGGCGCTCTCCCTGCGCCAGGGCTTCTGGACCGCCCCCGGCGAGCAGTTCACCGTCCCCCGGCAGCAGCCCCCGGCCGTCGGCCCGGCCGGCTACTGGCCGAGCAACGCCGCCACCGGCTGACCCGTCCCCCGCCCCGCGCACCGGCAGACCCGTCCCCCGTCCGCTCACCGGCGGCCCGCCGCCCGGCAGGTCACGCATCGGACTCCCCCGTCCGGGCACCGCGCATCTGCCAGCCGAGCTGGAACAGCGTCTCCGCGTCGTACAGCTCCCGCAGCCGCGCGATGTGACCCGCCACGGTGCGCTCGCTCAGCCCGAGCCGGCTCCCGATCGCCCGCTGGGTGAGCCCCTGGGCCAGCAGCCGGCCGACCTGCTCGTGGACGGCCGGCTCGGCCGAACCCGCCGCGAGCGCCGACCAGTTCACGCCCTCGGCCTGCTGCCACTGCTGCTCGAAGACGTCGACCAGGAAGGCCACCGTCGCGGGGTCCTCCACGATGGCGGCGCTGCTGTTGTCCGGGGCGGCCGGGATGACGGCGACGGTCCGGTCGAAGATCAGCATCCGTTTGAACGGCGCCGCCAGCACCCGGGTCACGCCGCCGAGCCGGGTGAGCTCGACCGCGAACTCCACGGTCAACCGGTCCAGCCGGGCGGCCGGCTCGTAGAGCGTCCGCATGGTGCCGCCCCGTTCGAGGTAGCGGCGGGACCGGTCGAGCGAGTCGGGCAGCAGCTCGGCGGGCCGGGCGCCACCGGGCTGTGCGGTCAGGCCCTCCGTCCGGCAGGTCTGCGACAGCAGCTCGATCTCGTGCCGGATCTGCGCCATGTCCGTCAGGTACCGCACCCCGGACGGCGCGTCCGTCCGCCGAGCCGTGGCGTCGTAGGCCTGCGTGAGGTCGTCCATCAGCCCGGGCAGCTGCTCCGCCTCGACCAGCAGCCGCGCACTCGCCAGCCGGATGCCCGCACCGATCCGCTCGGTCACCGAGCGGGGATCGACCGCGCTGTACGAGGCGTCCATCAACTGGTGGACCAGCAGACCGACTTCGACGAGCCGCCGGAGGGCCGCCGTGTCCCCCGGAGCCACCTCCGCGGCCCGGATCCGGCCGCCCTCCCGCAGGATCGCGCAGTACAGCTCGCGCGCGGCCGCGTCCGGCAGCGCGGCGGCCAGCAGCTCCGACGGTGAACGGGGGTCAGCCATCGTGTTCCCCCCGCATCTGCCAGCCGAGTTGGAAGAGGGTCTGGGCGCCGTGGCGGGTGCGCAGGCGGGAGATGTGCGCGGCGACGCTGCGTTCGCTGAGGTGGAGGCGGGTGGCGATGGCGCGCTGGGTGAGGCCCTGGCGGAGGAGGTGGCCGACCCGGCCGGTGGTGGGGTGCGGGGTGGTGACGGCCCGGGTGGTGCCGGCGGCCCGTGCCCAGTCGCGTTCGAAGACGGCCACGAGGTGGGAGACCACGGCGGGGTTGCGCACGAAGGCGGCCCTGGACTCGTCGTCGGCGGCCGGGATGACGGCCACCGAGCGGTCGAAGACCAGCATGCGCAGGTAGGGCTCGTTCAGCACCCGCACCTGGGTGCCGTGCCCGGCCATCATCGACACGTGGTCCGCCACCCTGCGGTCGGCGAAGGCGACGGGCTGGTAGAGGGTCCGGATGGCACCGCCGCGCCGGAGCAGCGCGAGGTCCTGGTTCCGCGCCATCTGCAGGCCCTCCAGCGAACGGGCCCCGGGTTGGGCGGCGAGCAGCTCGACCGTGCAGTCGGAGAGCAGTTGGGCGATGTGCTGCCGGATTCCGGCGGTGCCCTCGATGCGCGTGTCCCCGCCGACGGCGGCGGCGGGCGGGCGCTGGACCGCGTCGTAGGCGTGGGCGAGGCCGGCCAGGGCGGCGGGGAGGCGTTCGGCCCGGAGCAGCAGGCGGGTGGCCTCGGTGCGCAGTTCGGCGCCGAGCCGGTCGCCGACGGCGCGCGGGTCGACGGCCGTGTAGCCGGTGCCGGTGCGGGCGAGCAGCCCCTGGTCGAGCAGGGTGGCGAGGGCCGGGGCGTCGGCCGGGGAGAGCGCAGCGGCGGGCAGGTCGCCGCCGCGCGCGAGGGCGTCCCGGTAGAGGGCGTACGCGGCGGTGCCGGGCTCACCGGTCATCCCGGCCGCCCCTCATCAGCCAGCCGAGCTGGAACAGGGTCTGCGCGCCGTAGCGTTCGCGCAGGCGGGAGATGTGGGCGGCGACGGTGCGTTCGCTCAGGCCCAGCCGGCTGGCGACGGCGCGCTGGGTGAGACCGCGGGCGAGCAGCCGGCCGACCCGCTCGGGGGCGTCGCGGGCGGGGCCGTTGCTGTGCGCGGCGGCCCAGTCGGTGGCTTCGGCGCGGGCCCAGTCGCGTTCGAAGGCGTTGACGAGGAAGGCGATCGCGGCCGGGTCGGAGATGAACGCGGCGGTGCTGTGGTCCTCGTTGGCGGAGAGCACGGCGACCGAGCGGTCGAAGACGAACAGGCGCTGGAACGGCTCGTCCAGGGTCCGGATCAGCGATCCGCGCCGGGTGACCTCGTCGGCGTAGGCGAGGGCGGCCGGCTCGGAGACGGCCACCGGCTGGTAGATGGTGCGCAGCGAGCAGCCCCGCTGGAGCAGTTGGACGTCCTGGAGCAGCGCGATCTTCAGGGCCTCGGGCGGGCGGTGGCCGGGCTGGGCGGTGAGGACCTCGGTGCGGCAGTCGGCGACCAGTTGCGAGATGCGGTGGCGGATGTGGACGTGGCCCTCGAGGTAGACGGCGCCGCCGGAGCGTTCGGGCGGGCGGGGCATCGCGTCGTAGGCGCGGGTGAGGGAGTCCAGGGCGCCGGGGAGGTTCTCGGCGCAGACCAGCAGCCGGGTGGCCTCGCTGCGCAGTTCGGCGCCGAGCCGGTCGCTGACCGAGCGTGGGCTGACGGCGGTGTAGCAGGCGTCCATGGGGTTGGGCATCAGCAGGCCGACGTCGACCAGCCGCCGCAGCGCGGGCCGGTCGGCCTCGGGGACGTCCGCCGCGGGGATACGGCCGCCGCCGGCGAGGATGGCCAGGTAGAGCCGGCGGGCCTCCTCGTCGGGCTCGCCGGACGGTCCGGTGATGCCCGGAACGGCCGTCGGGTCCGCCGTCACCTCGAACACTCCCTGCCGGATGGGTCTCGGATACGCCTGTGCTCCGGGTACGCGCCGCGGGGGTGCCGGGCGCGCCGGGGGTGCGCAGCTCACCGGTCGTGATCCCGGTACCGTGCGCCGCACGCGATCACGGTACTGCGAACCGGCAGACCCCCGGGTCCCGGGTGCCGTCGCACGCCGGGAGGCCGGGGGCCGCCGGTGCCACGCCAGGGTCAAGGCGCTTCCGGCGAGGCGGAGCAGCAACGCCTCGCTGGATCCGGTTCCGGGGGCCATCACCACACATGGCGTCCCGGCCGGCGCTCTTCCCCCCGATATGCAGGTACGGACGTACCTCTCGCATCCAGTTCTGAAGAGCAAGTCACCACCATCGGGCTGCGGTTGCCCGGCAACCCTGGCGTGGCTTCCACCCTCACAGCGTGACGGCCGGTGAACAAGTGCCGCCCGAGTGCATGTTCTCGCAATTGCAGGAACCTGCAGCGGCCGCGCGGCGCGATCGGCCGCCGGGCTGCCCGGCGGCTGGCAAACGCGCTGGTCAGAAGGGTGCTTCCGCGGAAACCGGCCGTCCGGTCGTTCGGTCGCGAGAGGGCGGTCATTCGGTCGCAACACGGCGGTCATTCGGTCGCATTGCGCCGGTCACCCCGGCGTCGTCGTGGCGGCCGCGCCGGACAGCCCGGCGGGCAGGCTCTCAGCGGGCCAGCAGCCGCCCGCCGGCCAGGCCGGCCACGGTGCCGCGGGCGGCGACGGCCCAGGCGGCGAGCAGCAGGACGAAGAGCCCGGCCGCCAGGTAGGTGAAGCCCGCGAAGCCGGTGTGCCGGGCGAGCGCGGAGGCGCCGGTGACGCAGGTGCCGACCGGGAAGGTGTACGCCCACCAGGTCATCGCGAAGGTCATCCCGGCCCGGCGGGCACGCAGGTTGGCGGCGACGGCGACGGCGAGCCAGAGCATCGCGACGCCGAGCACCGCGACGCCGTACAGCCCGGCGAGGGCGAGCGCGGCGGGGGCGAGCCGCGGGGTGACCGGGCGGGCGGCGTCGGCGAGCTGGTGGACGGCGGTGGTGGACTGGCCGAGCGGGCCGAGCACCAGGAAGAGTGCCGGGGTGAGCGCCGGGGCCGGCGGCTTGCTGTGCAGCAGGCCGGTGAGCACCACCGGCAGCAGGGCGAGGGTGGCGAGCAGGCCGACGCCGAGCAGGGCCCAGCAGCCGTACAGCATGGCCTGCTGCGGGGTGCCGGCCGGCAGGTGCGGGACGAGCGCGGGGCCGGTGGAGGCGGCGACCAGCGGGGCGACCACCGGCAGCAGCCAGGTCGGGTTGGCCTCCAGCGCGGAGAGCCGGTGCCGGGTGATCATCAGGTACGGGATGCCGGCCGCGACCGCCAGCGCGTACAGCGTGCCGGCGCCCCAGAGCACCGCGTCGACGGCGACGGCGGGGCCGGTGCCGATCACCCGCGAGCCGAGCACCAGGGTGCCGAAGCCGACCGAGAGCAGGGCCATCGGCGGACAGCCGTAGAAGACGGCGGTGGCCGGGGTGTCCAGCAGGTGCCGGCGGGCGGCCGCCCGGTGCCGGGTGAGGTGGACCAGCCGGGCGGCGCCCAGCGCCAGCAGCGCGGCCAGCCCGAGGCCCCACATCAGCTCGCCGAACCCGGTCAGCCCGGGCAGCCGGACCGGCAGGGCCGCGGCGCCGTTGCCGACGATCGCCGTCCCCATCACCGCGGCGTACCAGTTGGGGCCCAGCTGGGCGAGGTCCGGGCGGGCGAGGCGGCGGGCGGAGGGACGGCCGGGACGACGGGCGGGGGAACGGGGGGCGCCGAGCAGGGGCCGGGGGCGGTTGATCACGGTGGCCATGCCGTCCACCGTGCCCGCGCGGGGCCGGCGCCGGTAGCGCCCGGCACTCTATGAGGGCATAGCCTGAGCCTATGGCCCTCTCCCCCCACGTCCCCGAGCTCGGCGCGCTGGAGCTGCTCCTGGCGGTGGCCCGGCTGGGCAGCGTCGGCCGGGCGGCGGCCGAACTGGGGGTGAGCCAGCCGACCGCCAGCGCCCGGATCAAGGGCATGGAGCGGCAGATCGGCGTCCCGCTGCTGGACCGCTCGCCGCGCGGCAGCCGGCCGACCGAGGCGGGCCGGCTGGTGGTCGAGTGGGCCCGCCAGGTGGTGGAGGCGGCGCAGGCCCTGGACGCCGGGATCGACGCGCTGCGCGAGCGGCGGGACGCCCGGCTGGTGGTGCTGGCCAGCCTGACCGTCGCCGAGTACCTGATGCCGGGCTGGCTGCTGGCGCTGCACGCGAGCAGCCCGGGAACCGCGGTGACGCTGCGGACGGCCAACTCGGCGGACGTCGCCGGGCACGTGCTGGCCGGGGAGGCCGACCTCGGCTTCGTCGAGGGCCCGTCGACCCCGCCCGGGCTGGCCGGCGCGGTGGTGGCCGCCGACCGGCTGGTGGTCGTGGTCGCCCCCGGGCACCCGTGGGCCCGCCGCCGGACCCCGCTGACCGGGACGGAGCTGGCCGCGACCGCGCTGGTGCTGCGCGAGCCCGGTTCGGGCACCCGGGAGGTGCTGGAGATGGCGCTGACGCCGTTCGGGGGTGCGGCGCGGCCGCGGCTGGAGCTGGCCTCGTCCACCGCGCTGAAGGCGGCGGCGATGACCGGCGCCGGGCCGGTCTGCCTGAGCGAGCTGGCGGTGGTGGAGGAGCTGGCGACCCGGCGGCTGGTGGAGGTGCCGCTGGCGGAGGAGCTGGACCTGCGGCGCCCGCTGCGCGCGGTCTGGCCGGCCGGGCGGCGGCCGAGCGGCCCGGCCCGGGAGCTGCTGACGCTGACCCGGCGGACCGGCTCCGACCCGGAGGCCCGGCCGCGGCCGCGGAAGAGTTCACCGAAAAGTCGCGCCGAAGAGGATTGAGAGAAAGTTGAGCGGAATAGACTCAACTTAGTGCATGCTGTAGACAGCAGCATGCAGCCATCAGCGAGGAGGACACCCCAGCAGTGGACGCCAGCAAGTTCACCACCAAGACGCAGGACGCCCTGTCCGCCGCCATCCGGCAGGCCGGCGCCGCGGGGAACCCGGACGTCAAGCCGGTGCACATCCTGACCGCCCTGCTGGAACAGCCCGAGGGCATCGCCAGGCCGCTGCTGGAGGCGGTCGGCGCGGACGTCTCCCGGACCGGCACCGAGGCCCGTCGGCTGCTCGCCGCGCTGCCCAGCGCGATGGGCTCCACCGTCGCCGCCCCGCAGCTGGCCCGCGACACCCTCGCCGTGCTCACCGAGGCCGGCAAGCGCGCCGACGACCTGGACGACCAGTACGTCTCCACCGAGCACCTGATGGTCGGCCTGGCCGCCGAGGGCGGGGCCGTCGCCGAGCTGCTGGTGCAGCAGGGCGCGACCCCGAAGGCGCTGCTCGCCGCGTTCAAGGACGTGCGCGGCAGCGGCCGGGTCACCTCGCCGGACCCGGAGGGCACCTACAAGGCGCTGGAGAAGTACGGCACCGACCTCACCCAGGCCGCCCGGGACGGCAAGCTCGACCCGGTGATCGGGCGGGACCAGGAGATCCGCCGGGTCGTCCAGGTGCTGTCCCGGCGCACCAAGAACAACCCGGTGCTGATCGGCGAGCCCGGCGTCGGCAAGACGGCCGTGGTCGAGGGCCTGGCCCAGCGGATCGTGGCCGGCGACGTGCCGGAGTCGCTGCGCGGCAAGCGCCTCGTCGCGCTGGACCTCGGCGCGATGGTCGCCGGCGCCAAGTACCGCGGCGAGTTCGAGGAGCGGCTGAAGGCCGTCCTGAACGACATCAAGCAGAGCGACGGCCAGGTCGTCACCTTCATCGACGAGCTGCACACCATGGTCGGCGCGGGCGCCGGCGGCGACTCCGCGATGGACGCCGGCAACATGCTCAAGCCGATGCTGGCCCGCGGCGAGCTGCGGATGGTCGGCGCCACCACCCTGGACGAGTACCGCGAGCGGATCGAGAAGGACCCGGCCCTGGAGCGCCGCTTCCAGCAGGTGCTGGTCGGCGAGCCCAGCGTGGAGGACTCGATCGCCATCCTGCGCGGCCTCAAGGGCCGGTACGAGGCGCACCACAAGGTGCAGATCTCGGACGCCGCGCTGGTCGCCGCCGCCACCCTGTCCAACCGCTACATCACCTCGCGCTACCTGCCCGACAAGGCGATCGACCTGGTCGACGAGGCGGCCTCCCGGCTGCGGATGGAGATCGACTCCTCCCCGGTCGAGATCGACGAACTCCAGCGCTCCGTCGACCGGTTGCGGATGGAGGAGCTGGCCCTGGAGAAGGAGTCCGACCCGGCCTCGGTCGAGCGCCTCTCCCGGCTGCGGCGCGACCTCGCCGACAAGAACGAGCACCTGAGCGTGCTCACCGCCCGGTGGGAGCAGGAGAAGAAGAGCCTCAACCGGGTCGGCGAGCTCAAGGAACGGCTGGACGACCTGCACAGCGCCCTCGAACGCGCCCAGCGCGACGGCGACTTCGAGCGCGCCTCCAAGCTGATGTACGCCGAGATCCCGGCCGCCGAGCACGAGCTGGCCGAGGCCCAGGAGCGCGCCGCCGACCAGGACGCCTCCACCTCGATGGTCAAGGAGGAGGTCGGCCCGGACGACGTCGCCGACGTGGTCGCCTCCTGGACGGGCATCCCGGCCGGCCGGCTGATGGAGGGCGAGAGCGCCAAACTCCTGCGTATGGAGGAGGAGTTGGGCCGCCGCCTGATCGGCCAGAGCGAGGCCGTCCAGGCCGTCTCGGACGCGGTGCGCCGCACCCGCTCCGGCATCGCCGACCCGGACCGGCCGACCGGCTCCTTCCTCTTCCTCGGCCCCACCGGCGTCGGCAAGACCGAACTCGCCAAGGCCCTGGCCGACTTCCTCTTCGACGACGAACGGGCCATGGTCCGGATCGACATGAGCGAGTACGGCGAGAAGCACTCCGTCTCCCGCCTGGTCGGCGCCCCGCCCGGCTACGTCGGCTACGAGGAGGGCGGCCAGCTCACCGAGGCGGTCCGCCGCCGCCCGTACAGCGTGGTGCTGCTCGACGAGGTGGAGAAGGCCCACCCCGAGGTCTTCGACGTGCTGCTCCAGGTGCTGGACGACGGCCGGCTCACCGACGGCCAGGGCCGCACGGTGGACTTCCGCAACGCGATCCTGATCCTCACCTCCAACCTGGGCAGCCAGTTCCTGGTCGACCAGGCCACCCCGGAGGAGAAGAAGAAGGCCCTGGTGCTGGACACCGTCCGGGCCGCGTTCAAGCCGGAGTTCCTCAACCGCCTCGACGACATCGTGGTCTTCGACCCGCTGGGCACCGCCGAGCTCAGCCGGATCGTCGACCTCCAGGTGGCCAGGCTCGACGAGCGGCTGCGGGAGCGCCGGCTCACCCTCCGGGTCAGCGAGGCCGCCCGCGACTGGCTGGCGCTCACCGGCTACGACCCGGCGTACGGCGCCCGGCCGCTGCGCCGGCTGGTGCAGTCCGCCATCGGCGACCAGCTGGCCCGGGCGATCCTCTCCGGGCAGGTGCACGACGGCGACACCGTCCTGGTCGAACGGGACGAGGACGGCGACCGCCTCACCGTGCGTGGCCGCGGGCCGCTGGAGAAGTAGCCCGCCGGGGCTCCGGCGGCGGTGGGCCGCCCCTTCGCGGAGGGGCGGCCCACCACCGTGTTCACCCTCGGTGTCCGCCGCCCCGCACCGGCGTCCGGCGGCCCTCCGCGACAAGATCCTTCTCCGCGGGTGCCCCTGTGAGGCAGGGCCCGGATGAGGCAGGATGGGAGGTGGAGAAAAGGGCGGCCTCTCATTGCCGGCCACCACGTGCACTGAGGAAGAGGACCCCCATGAGCATCGACCCGTCGTCCATCCCGTCGTTCGGCGTTCCCCAGGGCGGGCAGCCCGGCGGCCAGGGCGGCCGGCCGGCCGGCCCGCCGCCGATCATCGTTCCGGACCAGGCGCTGGTGACCCAGCTGCTGGACCAGATGCAGCTCAAGCACGTCGTGGACGAGGAGGGCGACCTCACCGCCCCCTGGGAGGGCTTCCGCGTCTACTACATGTTCCGCGGCGAGCAGAAGGAGCTCTTCGCGGTCCGCGCCTTCTACGACCGCGCGTACCCGCTGGAGACCAAGCCCGAGATCCTCGACCTGATCGACGAGTGGAACCGTGAGACCCTCTGGCCCAAGGTCTACACCCACACCCACGAGGACGGCGTGGTCCGCCTGATCGGCGAGGCCCAGATGATCGTCGGCACCGGCGTGAACCTGGACTACTTCGTCACCACCACGGCCAACTGGACCCAGGCCGCCGTCGGCTTCGAGCAGTGGATCGTCGAGCGCCTCGGCCTGCAGAAGGAGATCGAGGGCGAGGAGGGCGACGGCGAGGCCCCCGAGGGCACCGACGAGGCCTGATCCTCCCCCGCTTCCCGGGCACGGCCCGCCACCGGCACTCCGGTGGCGGGCCGTCCTTGTCCGGCACCGCCGCCGGACCCGAGGATGGGCTCCCGACGACGAGGCGTGAGGAGCCGCAATGGGTACGAGGCCGCTGCTGAACCAGAGGCTGCACGGGCTGGGCACGACGATCTTCGCCGAGATGTCGGCCCTCGCCGCCGCCACCGGTTCGATCAACCTCGGCCAGGGCTTCCCCGACACCGACGGGCCGCGCGGGATCGCCGAGGCCGCCGCCCGCGCCGTCCTCGACGGCCGCGGCAACCAGTACCCGCCCGGCCCCGGCATCCCCGAGCTGCGCCAGGCCGTCGCCGAGCACCAGCAGCGCTTCCGCGGCCTGGCCTACGACCCCGACACCGAGGTCCTGGTGACCGCCGGCGCCACCGAGGCCATCGCCGCCGCGCTGCTCGCCCTGCTGGAGCCGGGCGACGAGGTGATCGCCCTGGAGCCCTTCTACGACTCCTACGCCGCCTGCATCGCCATGGCCGGGGCCGTCCGCGTCCCGCTCACCCTGCGCGCCCCGGACTTCCGGCCCGACCTGGACCGGCTGCGCGCCCTGGTCACCCCGCGCACCCGGCTGCTGCTGCTCAACTCCCCGCACAACCCCACCGGCCTCGTCCTCGACGCCGAGGAGCTGGCCGCCATCGCCGCCCTCGCCGTCGAGCGCGACCTGCTGGTCGTCACCGACGAGGTCTACGAGCACCTGGTCTTCTCCGGCGCCCACCACCCCATCGCCGCCCTCCCCGGCATGCGCGAGCGCACCGTCTCCATCTCCTCGGCCGGCAAGACCTTCTCGTTCACCGGCTGGAAGGTCGGCTGGGTCACCGCCGCCGCCCCGCTGGTCGCGGCCGTCCGCACCGCCAAGCAGTACCTCACGTACGTCAGCGCCGGCCCGTTCCAGTACGCCGTCGCCGAGGCGCTGCGGCTGCCCGACGACTACTACAACGGCTTCCGCGCGGACCTGCTCCGCAAGCGCGACCTGCTCGCCGCGGGCCTGACCGCCGCCGGCTTCCGCGTCTTCAACCCCGAGGGCACGTACTTCATCACCACCGACATCACCCCGCTCGGCGAGGAGGACGGCATCGGGTTCTGCCGCACCCTCCCCGAGCGCTGCGGCGTGGTCGCCATCCCCAACGCCGTCTTCTACGACGACCCGGACGCCGGCCGGCCGCTCGTCCGGTTCACCTTCTGCAAGCGGGTCGAGGTGCTGGAGGAGGCGGTCTCCAGGCTCAGCCGGCTCTGAGGACTCTGACGGCTCGGCGGAATGGCCCGCATGTCCTGACGTTTCGTCAACTTGCCCGACCGGCACCGGTGTTTGCTGCCGGTCGGGCATCCGTCATGCCCGCCCGGCAGGGCGCGGCGCTTCGTGCCCGCCCGCGCGCCGGGCGCACGGGCGGGCGGGGGCGTACGGGGCCTGCGGGCGGCGTGCGAGCGGAGTGCACGGCGCATAGGCCGGGGCCAGGGGCGCGCGCGGTGCAAAGTCGCACACCGGGTCGATCAGAGCCGGGAAGCAGGTGTGCCCGAAACGGTGAATGCTTCACAAAGTTGGGTAAATCACCGACGGACCCGGCGTATTCATGCTTCTCTGCTGCTGAATCTCCAGCCGGAATCCTTCCTTCCACGGTCGGCCGCGCCCTGGACCGCACAGCCACGAACAGCCTCGCCTTTGCCTGGGCCTCTCGATGCTGCTCGGCGGGCGCGCACGGAGCTGAAACGCGGAGCCGAGCATGCTCACCACACTGCAGACCTCCTACACGGACACCCGCGCCGGTGACCTGGCCTGGTGCCTGGGCGGCGAACCGCTGCCCGCTCTCGCGGTCCGCGACCTGAGACTGGACGGTGCCGGGCGTCCCGGTCCGCCCGGCACCCTGCAGCTGCGGCTGCTCGGCGCCTCCCACCAGGTGGTCATCGCCGCCGGACCGGGCGAGTGCCTGGAGACCGTCGCCTGCCTGCCCGGCCGGCGGACCCCACTGCCGGCCCGGGTGGCCAAACAGGTGGCCGGCTGGGAGTACGAGTTCGCGGCCCGGATCGAGGCGCTGCCGCCGCACGAGTTCGCCGCCCGGGCCCAGGAGTTGCTGGCCCTGGTCGAGGGGCACCCGCGCGGCCTGGCCGGCGTCTTCCCCGGCGACCCGAGCGCCTTCACCGCACTGGTCACCCAGGGCGGCACGGACCGGCTGCTCTGGCGCACCTGGCACGCCTACCCGCAGGAGGGACAGCTGGTCTGCACCCGCTCCTCCCTCGTGGTGTCCCGGTGAGCGCGGCGCCCGCGCCCGAGGCGGCCTTAGCCCGGCGCACCGCCCTTCGTTCGCACGCAGGAACGATCCGTCAACCCGACGTATCGCACTGTCCGTCGAACGGACGCAGCCATCCGTACCGGTCGTCGCCTAGCGTTTGTTCGTGATCAATCATCCGGCCGGTCCGCCCGCTCAGCCGGGACTCGGCCTCGACGACGGCAGCCCACCCCGGCCCGGGCGGAGCCTGAACCCCCTGCCCGCCCGCCGTCGGTGCCGGCTGCGGGCCCACCCCCGGCTCGCCCGGCTCACCGTGCTGCTGGCCGCGTTCGTCTGCGCGGCCTGCGGGCTCGTCTACGAGCTCGAACTCGTCGCGCTCGGCGGCCACCTGCTCGGGGACTCGGTCACCCAGACCTCCGTCGTGCTCTCGGTCATGGTGTTCGCGATGGGCCTCGGCTCGCTGCTCGCCAAGCGCCTCACCCGCCGCCCGGCCACCGCCTTCGCCCTGGTCGAGTGCGCGCTCGCACTGACCGGCGGGCTCTCCGTGCTCGCGCTCTACTGCTGCTGGGCCTGGATCGGCCGGTACCAGGCCGCGATGGTCGGCCTGACCTGCCTGATCGGCATCCTGATCGGCGCCGAGATCCCGCTGCTGATGACGCTCATCCAGCGGATCCGGCGGGAGGACGCCGGCCGCGCCGCCGCCGACCTGTTCGCCGCCGACTACGTGGGCGCGCTGATCGGCGGGCTGGCCTTCCCGTTCCTGATCCTGCCCGCGTGCGGGCCGGGCACCGGCGCCCTGGTCACCGGCGCGGTCAACGCCGTCGCCGGGGCCGCCGTCGTGCTCTGGCTGTTCCGCGAGGAGCCGGCGCCGCGGGTCCGGCTGCTGCTCTGGGGCTGCTGCGGGCTGGTACTGGCCCTCCTCGCCACGGCCGCCGCCTGGTCCGGCGTGATCGAACGGGCCGCCCGCAGCGCCCTGTACGGCGCACAGGTCCGCGTCGCCACTCACAGCCGCCTCCGGGAGATCGTGCTCACCGGTCCCGCCGAGGGCCCGCTGCGGCTCTACCTGGACGGGCGGCTCGCGGTCTGCGGCCCGGACGAGTACCGCGGCAGCGAGGCACTCGTCCACCCGGCCATGGCGGCCGGGCCGGACGCCCGGGTGCTGCTGCTCGGCGGCGGCGACGGGCTCGCCCTGCGCGAGGTACTGCGGCACGGCGGCGTCCGCTCGGTGCTGGTCGTCGACGGCGACCCGGCGCTCACCCGGCTCGCCCGGACCGACCCGGGCCTGTCCGCGCTCTCCGGCCGCTCGCTGGAGGACCCCAGGGTCCGCACCGCCGAGGCCGACCCGCTGGAGTGGCTGCGCAGCGTCCGCCCCACCGACCGCACCTTCGACGTCGTCCTCGCCGACCTGCCCGCGCCCTCCGAGGGCGGCACGGTGACCTTCCACTCGCAGGAGTTCTACGGCCTCGCCACCCGGCTGCTCTCCCCCGGCGGGCGGATCGCCGTCCGGGCCGGCGACGAGCAGAACGGCCTCTGGCAGGTCGAGTCCGGCCTGCGGGCGGCCGGCCTGCGGACCGTCCCGTACGCGGTCCAGGGCGGTCCCGCCACGAGCTGCCGGCCGGACGACGGCCGCGGCAGCCAGGCCTTCCTGCTCGCGGCCGCCGCCCAGCCCTCGGTCGGCCTCGCCCCGGACGCCCCGCCGCCCCGCGCCCTCACCGCCGACACCCTGCGCGCCGCCGCCTCCCGCCTCACCGCCCTCCGCCCCGCCCGCCCCCCGGCCGCCCTCACCCTCCTGGGCCCGCAGTGAGCGCCGCCCGCGGCCCGGACGGGCTCCGGACGGGCTCCGTGGGCTCCGGGCGGGTCCCGGACGGGTCCCGGAGGGGCGGGTGACCGGAGCCAGCAGGGAAGTCGGGACGACAGGTAGGGGCCACAGCGGGGACCACCGAGGGTTCGGTCGGTAGGCTCCGACTCATGGAGCATGAGGTTGTCGTCCCGATGCCGGCCGAGCTGGTCCGGCAGGCCCTGCAGGATCCGGCTCTGCTGGCCCGTTGCGTGCCGGGGCTGAGCACCGAGCCCGCCGCCGTCGGCAGCGGCCCCGCCGAGGAGATCGGCGGCCGGCTGAAGCTGCGGATCGGCACCTCGACCATCACCTACCGCGGCGTGCTCTCGCTGATCGAGGGCCGCGAGGGCGTGCTCACCGTGCTCGCCGAGGGCCAGGAGGCGCGCGGCAGCGGCGAGGCGACCGCCACCGTCCGGGTCAGCGTCGCCGACGGCGACGGGGACGGCACCGCGGTGGTCCGCTTCACCGGCGACCTGAGCGCCACCGGCCGGCTCACCGAGTTCGACGAGGAGACCCTCACCGCGGCCGGCCGCCGCCTGCTGGACCGGTTCGCCACCGCCCTCGCCTCCCCGGACGCCGAGGCGGCCGCGGACCTCGACACTGATGCGGACTCCGACGCGGAAGCGAACGCCGACGCCGACGCGGACACCGAAGCCGCCGCCGACGCCGGGACCGGCGCGGACACGGCCGAGACCGCCGAGACCACTGAGGCCGAGGAGACCACCGAGGCCGAGGACACCGAGGAGACCGCCGAGGAGGCCGAGGAGGAGGCAGAGGAGGCCACCGCCACCGTGCACTTCCTGGAGGACCGCCAGGACGAGCCCGGCGACGACCTGGAGGACGACCTCTCCGACCTGATCGCCTTCTCCGACGCCGACGCCGAGCGCTTCGGCCTCCCCGTCGGCGGCGACCGCGAGGACGAGGAGCAGGACGAGGAGTCCGCCTCCGCCGAGGGCCCCGCCGCCGAGGAGCAGTTGCCCGCCGAGCTGCCCTTCGAGTACGAGCAGGAGCCGGTGCTCGGCGGCCCGGTCCGCCGCAGCATCGTCGGCCGTTCCGCCGAGGAGGTGGACCACGCCCCGCCGCGCGGCCGCTACGCCCCCGCCCTGCCGGCCCGCAGCGCCCGAGCCCGTGCGGCCTCCCGCTGGGGCGGCGATGCCGGCGGCATCGTGGTGCCGGGCCCGGGCGGCCGCAGCACCGTGCCGTGGATGATCGGTGGCGGGGTCGCCCTGATCGGCGGCGCCGTGGTGCTGGTCAGGGCCCTGCGCCGGCGCTAGGAACGGTCCGGGCATCGGTGGATCCGGCTGGGGGGCCGCTCCGCCCCGATCCACCGGGCAGGGCCTAGACTGAACGCTCATGAGCAACGACCGCGACGCCCTGCTGGCACAGATCAAGGACAAGGCCGTCGTGCACGGCAAGGTCACCCTTTCCTCCGGCAAGGAGGCCGACTACTACGTCGACCTCCGCCGGATCACGCTGGACGGCCAGGCCGCCCCGCTGGTCGGCCGGGTGATGCTGGACGCGACCGCCCATCTGGAGTACGACGCCGTCGGCGGTCTGACCCTCGGTGCCGACCCGGTGGCCACCGCGATGCTGCACGCCGCCGCCGCGCGCGGCCGCGAGCTGGACGCCTTCGTGGTCCGCAAGGCGGGCAAGGCGCACGGCCTGCAGCGCCGGATCGAGGGCCCGGAGGTCAAGGGCCGCCGGGTGCTGGCCGTCGAGGACACCTCCACCACCGGCGGCTCGGTGCTGACCGCCGTCGAGGCGCTGCGCGAGGCGGGCGCCGAGGTGGTCGGCGTCGCGGTGATCGTGGAGCGTGGCGGCGCGGCCGCGGTCGAGGAGACCGGCCTGCCGTACGTCACCGCGTACACCCTGGACGACCTGGGCCTCTGAGGTCGCACGGCCTGCTGAGCCCGTACGGCCCGTACGCACAACGGCCGGGGCCGGTCCTGTTCCACGCGCGAGCCGACCTGGCCGAGCAGCACGGAGGGGC
>NZ_JBEYVJ010000050.1:0-35728 GCF_040643935.1 Kitasatospora sp. NPDC047058
AGGGGGGACCCTGTGGGAGAGTAGGACGCCGCCGAACAATCATTCACAGAGAACCCCCGCCCGGGAAACCGGACGGGGGTTCTCTGCATTTCCCGGGAATTGCCGGGGTTCAGGCCGGGTCGTGGTGGTAGCCGGTGAGCAGCAGGGCGATGTCGTCGGAGCGGTGGGTGGAGCGCCGGGCCTTGCGGAGCAGTTGATCGGCGAGTTCATCGAGGTCTCCGGCGCGAGCGTGGGCCAGCGAGGACCGCAGCTCGTCGATGCCCAGGTCGATGTCGTGGCCGCGTTCCTCGACGAGGCCGTCGGTGTAGAGGGCGAGGACCGACCCGCGGGGAAGGTCCAGCCGGGTCTCCGGATAGCTGCTGGTGCCGATGACACCGAGGAGCGGGCCGCCGGCCAGCTCCAGTACCTCGGTGCTGCCGTCCGGGCGGCGCAGCAGCGGCGGGCAGTGCCCGGCCCGGACGGCGTAGGCGCAGTCGCCGGCGGGCTCGACGCGGATGTAGCAGCAACTGGCGAGCAGTCCGGGATCGAGGTCGGCCAGGAGCCGGTTCGTGCCGGCCAGGACGGCTCCGGGGGAGTGGCCGGCCGTTGCGAAGGCGCGGACGGCGCTGCGGAGTTGGCCCATGGTGCCGGCTGCTGCGATGTTGTGGCCCTCGACGTCCCCGACGACGAGGGCGACGCCGTCCCCGGTGGGGATCACGTCGTACCAGTCGCCGCCGATGTCCATCCCGCTGGTGCCGGGCAGGTACCGGCCGGTGGTGCGGATGCCCGGCAGGTCGGGCAGGCGGTGCGGCAGCAGCGCGTTCTGCAGGCCGTGAGCGAGGGCGTTCTTGGCGTCGTAGAGGCGGGCGCGTTCGAGGGCCTGGGCGATCAGACCGCTGAGCGCGGTGAGGATGCCGCGGTCCTTGGTGGTGAGGTGGTGGGCGTCGTCGAACCCGAGGAGGCAGGCGCCGACGGGACGGTTGGAGGCGATGAGCGGCAGGTAGGCCCACGCCCCCGCCGCTTCCTCGATGAACAGCGGCAGGCCGAGGGCCGGTGCCTCCGTCCCCGGCAGCGGGGCGTCGAGCGGCTTGCCTTCCAGCTGGTGCAGGAAGCGGTCGTGGTGGCCGGTGTGGAACAGGAGGTGCAGTCTTCCCTCCTCGATGGCGTAGACGGCCAGGTGCTGTCCGCCGAAGGCCGGCAGGAGCTGGCCGGCGACGACCTCGCACACCTCGTCCATGGTGACCGCCGCGGTCAGCGCGCTGCCCAGCTGCATCATGCGGTAGATGGCGCCGAGGCGTGCGGGTGCCGCCCGGTCGACCGGTGGGTCCGGGACGGAGGGGCCGGGCCGGGCGTCCGGCGGTGCACCGGTCGAGTCCTCGGAACCGGTCGGATCCTCGGCAGCCTCCCCGGGCTCCCGGGCCCCCACCGGCTGCCCGGCGGCCGTCTTCGGTGGCTGCGGAGGGGCGGCGGGCGCCACCCTGCCGGTGACGCCGTTCGCGTCCGGGTGCAGGGAGAAGGCGAGCCACCGGTCCGGCGGGCGGCAGACCAGGAAGGTGGTGGTCTGCTGCGAGACCATCGCAGCCCGATGCCGGTCCTCGAAGACGGGATCGGACAGCCAGGGGACGCATTCCCAGAGGCAGCTGCCGAGCAGCTCGGGGCCGGACACCCCGAGCAGCTGCTCCAGGCCGCGGTTGGTGTAGGTGACCTGGCCGTCCGGGGTGAGCGAGAAGAGTCCGTCCCGGAGTCGTTCGACCGCGGTGACGGCTGCGGTGCCGGCCCCGGCGTCGAGCACGCTGCCGACCAGATGGGAGCGGGCCTCCTCCCCGGGTGCCTCCGGTACGCGCCCCCACAGTTCCACGGTGCGGTACCCGTCGGTGGTGCGGACGCGCAGTCGCCGGGCGAGCACCCTGCCGTCCGCGCGGGCGGCGCGGGCCGCGGCCCGGAGCGACAGCCGGTCGCCGGGATGGAGCCGGGAGGCCAGGGTCTCGGCCCGGCCGTCGAAGGTGCCGGGGGCGAGACCGAAGAGGGCGCACAACTCGTCGTCGGCGACCACGGCCCCGGTGTCGAGCCGCCAGTCGAACAGGCCGACCCGCACCGCCGGGACGTCGGGAGCCGGGACCTGGAGGGGGACGGTGCCGGCGTCGCAGTCGAGGGCGCCGCCGCGGGCCCGGAGGTCGGCGAGGGTGGCGCCGAGGCGGGCGGCGATGGCCCGCAGGTGACGGAGCCGGGCCCGGGACAGCCCCGGGGGCCCGGAGGCCGCCGCCCAGACCACCGCCAGCGCCCCGAAGCTCTCCCGGCCGGCCCGGACCGGCACCGACGCCGAGCCGAACGGGTACGGCAGGGCCACCGCGAGCTGGGGGTAACGGCGCGCCGTCTCGGCGGCGTCGGCCAGGTGGACCGTCCGGCCCGAGCGGTAGGCCACCGCCACCGGGATGGGGCTGTTGACCGGGATGAGCCGCCAGCCGCCGAGCAGGGAGGGCGGGGTGCCGCAGGTGGCGGCCAGCACGACGGAGCGGCCGTCCCGGGAGCGGAGGAAGATGCTTCCGGCGTGGGCGGCGCTCTCCGCGACGGCCTTGACCACCGCCGTGACCAGGGCGTCCTCGCACTCCGCCCGTAGCCGGTCGGACGCCTCCGCCCCGGTTGCGAGTGCGGGGCCGCCGGCGCCCGCGGCCGAGGTGGCCGCCGTGCCTCCGTGCGGTTCCGCCTGTTCGACGGGCTCGTGCCGGCTCATGCTTCTTCGTCTACGTCCGGTCGCCGCCACTGTCAAGCGGGGCCGGTGCGCAGCCCTCCGGCCCGAGCCCGGCCGGCACCGGGCGCGCCCGCGGGGACCCGGTGTCCCGGGCCCCCGCGGGCGGACGGTTTCACGCCGTGGGCTCCCGCCGGTCGATCACCGTCCGGAGCTTGCCGCTGGTGGCCGTCCGCTCGAAGGCGGCGGTGCCGGCCGTCTCGACCGTGCAGGTGAGCAGCCCCTCGGCCACGGCGGCACCCAGCTCGGGGACGGCGGCCAGGAAGGCGGCGCGGGCGGCCGTCGCGTCCGGGGCGTACCGCTCGTCGAGCCGGACGGTGACCTGCTCGCGGCCGTCACCGGCGTCCAGGACCAGCTGCAGCTCGCCGCGGTAGCCGAGGTCCTCCTCCGCCACCGCGATGAAGCGCCGGACGTTGAGGAAGTAGGTGCCGACCCGGACGACGTCCCCGTAGCGGCCGAGGAGTTCGATCCGCGGGGTGTGGCTGCCGCAGGGGCAGACGCCCTCGACGGCGCGGCCGAGGTCGCCGATCTGGTACCGCTCCAGGCGCTGCCCGGCCCGGGTGCGGCTGGTGAAGACCAGGCGGCCCGGCTGCCCGGCGGCCACCGGGCGGTCGGCCCCGGGGTCCAGGATCTCCAGGGTGTGCAGGTCGGTCAGGACGTGGTGGACCGAGCCCTCGGCGTGGGTGCACTGGTAGCCGAGCGGCCCCAGGTCGGTGCTGCCGTACGCCGCCGAGCGGATCAGCCGGACGCCGAACTCCTCGGTGAGCACCCGGCGCTGTTCGGCCGTGAAGTGCTCGCCGCCGTAGTACACCTTGCGGATCCCGCCGTACGCGCGCAGCACGTCGGCCTGGGAGTGGAACAGCTGCCAGAGGTAGGAGGGCATGCCGAACACGGTGTCCGCGCCGTACGTCACCAGCGCCTCGGCGGTGGCGGCGTGGTCGGGGCCGGCGGCGATGGGGAGCTGGGTGGCGTTGAGGCGCTCCAGGATCGAGAAGAAGCTGATGAAGCTTCCGTACATGCCGCCGCAGTAGAACAGGTTGGCGGCGCGGTCCCGGGCCGGGTCGAACCCGGCGGCGAGCAGGCCGTCGGCGGCGGCCCGCATCTGGGTGTCGTAGTCGGCGTTGGTGAACACCGACAGGGCCGGGGCGCCGGTGCTGCCGCCGCTGCGGAAGTACAGGTGGGCGTGGGCCGGCGCGAGGGTGCGCAGCTGCTCCTGCACGCCGGCCTTGTCCAGCAGCGGGCCGCTCGGCGCGGCCGGGACGACGGCGGGGGCCGCCAGGTCGTCCAGGCAGGCGGTGGTGGCGAAGGCCTCGTCCGTCCGGACGCTGACGCGGCGGCTGTAGCGCTGGAGCGCGTAGACGCCGTCGTGGGGCTCGCCGTGGTAGCTGTCGAGCATCCCGCCGAGCGGGGTGACCCGCAGCACGCCGGCGGCGAGGACCGCCTGCGACAGCCGGGCGACGTCGGCCCGGCTGCCGGCGATCGCGGCGGTCTGCAGGTAGCGGCGCATCGGGCGCAGCACGGTCAGCACGGAGGTGCGGGGCAGCGGCTTGACCCAGACGCTGCGGTGGAGCGGCGAGGCGGCCAGGGCGGGGCGGGTGTCGGCGAGGACGCGCCAGGAGCCGTCCTCGGCGGCGACGACCCGGGTGAGGCCGAGGTGTTCCTCCAGCCGGGCGATGAGTTCGGTGGTGGTGATCTCGGCGTGCTCGGCCGGGTCGAGCGCGGGCCGGGGGAGCTTGGCGGAGGCCTCGGCGAGGTGGGCGGCGAAGCGCTCGGCGAAGGCGAAGACCTCACCGTCGTCCTCGGTGTCGAGGTAGATCACCTGGGGGCTGGAACAGGCCTGCTGCTCGAAGCGGCAGACGTCGGCGGCGAGTGCGTCCAGCGACACCGCGTCCGACCAGGCGTCGCGGGTCAGGTAGGCGAAGGAGATCCGGTGGCCCCACTCGACCAGCCGGCAGCCGGCCGGGACCAGCTCGGCGACCGAGCGGACGGCGTCCTCGCCGCCCCAGACCGCCACCGCGTCGGCGGGCTCGCACAGCAGCCGCAGCCACTCGGTACGCGCGGAGGGGAAGCGCAGCGCGACGATCCGGCGGGCCAGGGCACCGGTCGGGTCGGCGGCGGCCAGCTCGGCGAGCAGGTGCTGGGCGAGCGGGGTGTCGGTGCTGCTGGTCTTCAGCACGTTGAGGTTTCCGGTGAGCAGGCCCTCGATGACGCTGAGCGGTGCGACGGCGGCGGCGTTGCCGGGGGCGATGTGGACCAGCAGCCCGACCGGCGCCCAGGCCTCGAAGGTGGTCTCCCGCGCGTCGGGGCGGGTGAGGCGCTCGGGGCGCAGTCCGCCGAGTTCGCGCCGGAGCTTCCGTTCCAGGGCCGGGCGGGCGACCGCGTCGGCGATCTCGGCGAGGGTCGCCGACGCCTCGTCCGGGTCGGTGCCGTCACCGGTGACCTCGGCGAGCAGCCGGGCGCGGACCGGGCCGCCCGGGGTGGCGAGGGCGTCGGCGAGGCGCTGGCAGGCGCTCAGCACCAGCTCGGTGGGCAGGGGGTCGGCGAGGGTGCGGGCGGCGAGCTCCGGGAGCCCGGCGAGCCGGCGGGCGGCCTCCTCGTCGTCGATGAACGAGCCCTGCCAGTAGTGGGGTCCGGTGGTCACGACAGTCCCTTCAGGAGTTCGGCGGCGGCCGCCGCGCAGTTGCGGTTGCGGCTGACCCCGGCGCGGCCGTGGACGGTGAACCACGGCGTGGGCAGGGGGCAGGGGCACTCGGCTGCGGGGTGCAGCGAGGCGAGGTCGCCCATCACGACGCTCTGCGCCGGCACCGAGGTGATGTACGGGGAGACCAGGTGGAGGAAGCCGCGTCCGCCGTACGGCAGCGGTTCCAGGGTGCGGGTGTCGCGCACCGCGGCCCGCGACCAGACCGGGACGTGCAGGCGGTGGTGCCCGCACTCGATGTACGGCACGCAGTGCTCGACCGAGCCGAAGGTGTCGCGGATCCGTTCGGAGGGGATGCCCAGCTGCCCGCTGACCGCGGCGTAGAACTCGTCCTTGCCGATCTGCCGGTCGGTGTGGCCCTTCCAGCCGCCGCCGAGCAGGACCAGGGAGCCGGCCGGCAGCTGCAGCGGCGGCAGGCCGAGGGACCGCATCCGCTCCAGGGTGAAGTGCAGGAAGGCGGGGAAGCCCAGGATCCGTACCGGAAGGCCTTCCTGGGCGTAGCGCTGCAGTGCCGCGATGCAGCCGTGGACGTCGAACTCGTGGCCGCCGCCGGTGTGCCGCAGTGCGTGCGTGGTGTGCTGGGCCGGGGCGAAGTCGCAGAGGTAGTTGTCGGTGAACGAGGTGCCGAGCTTCAGCTGCGGGGCGGGTTCGTAGCTGTAGAGCAGGTAGTTGACCGGCTGGTCGGGGGTGATCCAGCCGTAGTGGTCGAAGATCCGCGCGACCATGCGCTGCGCGGAGCGGATCGTCCAGGTGTCGAAGAACATCTGCGACTTCTGGCCGGTGGTGCCGGAGGAGGTGAGGTGGAGGAACACCTCCTCGCGCGGGATGGAGAGCACCTCGTGCCGCTTGAAGAAGTTGGCGTGCACCAGGGGGGTGCGGACGCCCTCGCCGACGGTCGGCGCCGGGGTCTCCTCCGGGCCGTCCAGCAGCGAGCGGAGGAACGGCGAGCGCTGCGCGTGCCACGCGTTGGTCTCGGCCATCGCGGCGGCGAACAGGGCGTCGGCCTCGGGCCCGGCCGCGTACGGGGAGGTCAGGTCGCACAGCTGCTGCACGTGCGGGAGCGCGGCGGGGTCGGGCACCTCGACCGGCGCGAGATGGGCGTTCACGGGATGGACGGTCACGGGGCAACCTCGGGAAGTGTCAGGTAGGTCGAGGTCCAGGCGGTCAGGTAGGCCGCCAGGTACGGCTGGAGCGGGCCGCTGACGGCCGCGGTCCTGAAATCGATCTGACGGCTGGTCCGGGACAGCACCACGTAGTCGTGGTACCGGTCGCCGATCCGGCGCATCGCCGGGTAGACGGCGCTGGGGATGAACCCGGCGGCCAGGAAGGCGCCGAGCCCGGCGGTGTCGGCCAGCGGCAGCAGCGTCTCGACGTAGTCGGCACCCGCGCGGGTGACGGCCGCCATCAGCGGCTCCAGCTTCCCCGTGACGGCTGCCGGGGACGGGTGCACGGCGACCAGCGAGCAGCTCGCCGCGACCGGGTCCAGGTCGGCGTACGCCTCGAACGCGCCGTCCGGCGGGGTGAGGACGGCGTTCGGGACGTGCAGCGGGAAGAACCGGTCGCCAGGGTCCGGGAAGAGCTCCAGGAACCGGCGGCGGACGAAGCCGGGTGCGGTGAGCAGCTCCATCGGGGCGGTCACCGGCGCGCCCCGCCCGGCGGGCAGGGCGGGGCCGTCCGCCGGGCGCGGGTGGCCGTACCCGAGGCCGGTGCTCCGCCGGGCCGCCTCCAGCAGCGGCAGCAGGGCGCCCGGCACGTGGCCGACGCTCTCCCGCCGGGCCAGGACGCCGTCGGCGTGCCGGGCGAACAGCGCGAGGCTCTCGCACCCGGCCACCTCGACGGCGTTCGGCATCAGGCCGAGCGCCTGGAAGCCGTTGCGGACGAAGACCTGCTGCGGGCCGGGGGTGACCACCCGGACGGTCGCGTAGACGGAGTCCAGGGCGCCGGTCGCGAAGGCGTCCGCGCACACGTCGGCGGTCAGCCGTCCGGCCAGGCCGCCGCCGCGCTGGTCCGGGTGGACCGCCAGGCCCACCAGCTTGCCGATCCGGCTGCCCGGGTCGGTCTGCACGGCCACCGACCCGGCCAGGTGGCCGGCGCCCTCGTCCCGGGCGGTCAGCCAGTGGGTGTGCGGGTCGGCGATCAGGCGGCGCATCTCCTCGGGGTCGCTGCCGAGCGCGACGGGATAGCCGTGGCCGTAGACGTCGAAGTAGAGCTGGCGCAGCTGTGCGACGTCCTGCGGGGCCGCGGGGGCGATCGTCACGGTCATCGCGCGTCCCCGATCGGCTGTGCGGCCGGGTCCTGGTGCGGGACCGCGGCGGGCTCCGGTCCGTCCGGCTCGCGCCGGCCGGTCCACCACAGGGCGGCGGCGACCGGCAGCACGCCGAGGGCCTGGACCAGGCACAGCGTCCGTGCCGGGAGGTGGTCGCCGAGCAGGCCGAAGACCAGCGACGACACTGGGAAGGTCGCCCCCAGCAGGGCCTGCATCACCGCGAAGAAGCCGGGCCGGTCCTCGGCCGGCACCAGCCGCTGGAACAGCGCCACGAACCGCACGCCGATCACGCCCACGCACCAGCCGGCGACGGCCATCGACCCGACCGCGGAGGCCTGGCCGGGGGCCAGGCCGGGCAGGCCGAGCGAGAGGCCCATCAGGACCAGGCAGGCCGCACCGAGTGCGGTGGGCGCGCCCGGGAGGCGGCCGGCGGTGAACGAGCCCACCAGCGTGCCGGCGCCGAGGGCCGCCTCCAGGGCGGCGACGGTCGAGCCGTCGGCGTGCAGCACCGTCCGGGTGTACAGCGGCATCACCACGAACACCGCCGTGGTGAACAGGTTGGCCGCGGTGAAGCAGAGCAACACCCGCCGGACGAAGGGCAGTTCGGACAGGATGCGGCGCAGCGGCCGGGGCCGGGCGGGTGCGTCGCCGCCCGCGGCCGTGGCGTCCGCGTCCGCAGCCGTGGCGTCGGCCGTTGTGGCCGCGGCCGGGAAGCGGGTCGTGCCGATCAGCGCGGCCGCCAGCAGGTAGGCGCCGGCGCACCCGGCGACGATGCCGGTCAGGCCCGCGGAGTCGACCACCAGCGGGCCCAGCAGCCCGCCGGCGAGCCCGGCCAGCGACTGCGTGCCGAGCTCGAACCCGGTCGCGGTCTCGATGTCGGCGTCGTCGACCAGTTCGGGAACGGACGTGGTCAGGCAGGGGTCGAAGACCGCCTGGCAGCCCGCCAGCAGCAGCGCGGCACCGTACACGACGGCCATCGGCAGTGCCGCGGCGTACGCCCAGCCGGCCGTGCCGAGGGCGACCAGACCGGCGACGGCGGCCGAGGCGCCCAGCACCGTCCGGTGCGGGCGGCGGGCGATGAGCGCGGCCACCAGCGGCGCCAGTGCGACCGCCGGCAGGGTGCCGACGGCGAGGAGGGCGCCGGACGCGAGGCCGCGGTCCGCGTCGGCGGCGTGGCCCACCAGCCACCACACCGTGCCGACCTGGAACATCCGTCCGGCGGCCTGGGTGAGGACCTGCGCGGTCCACACGGTGCCGAACCGCCGGTTGCGCAGGACGAGCGGCAGACGGCGCGCGGCCGTCGCGGCGGCCGTCACGAGTGCGGCCGTTCGTCGAGGACGCGGATCAGCTTGCCGGTCCGCGCGTTGACGGTGAGCTCGTGCTGGCGCACCCACGTGACGGACAGCGGGTGGACGTAGCCGGCGGTGACCGCCTCCGGGTACAGCGGCCGCGCCGCGTGGATCCGGGCCTCGACGGCGGCGGCCAGTTCGGGGAGCCCGGTGGGGTTCCCGTCGCAGGCCAGGCGCAGCACCAGCCCGTCCCGCCCGTCCCAGCGGCGCACCACCAGCTGCACGCCGGTCACCCGGCCGGCCGGGTCGGCGGCGCGGACGAGGTCGAGCACGTCCTGGGTGTACAGCGACACCGGCCCCACCCGGACGCCCTCCTGGGCCCGGCCGAGGATGCGGAACTGCCCGGCGGCGACGTCGGTCCACTCCGCGCGGTCCCCGACGGGGTAGCGCAGGACGGGCATCAGCCGCCGCCGCAGGTCGGTCACCACGACCCGGCCCGGCACGCCCTCGGCGGTGACCGGCTCACCGGTGTGGTCGTCGAGGATCTCCACGATCGTCTCCGGGGCGAACACCCGGTGCACCCGGGTGTCCGGTCCGGGCACCGGCCGGCCGAGCAGCCCGGCGTCGACGGCGGCGTAACCGATCGAGGAGACACGGGCGTTGGGGAACACCCGGGCGAGCAGGGGCTGCTGGTCCGGGTAGAGGCCCTCGCCGCCGAACAGCAGCAGCTCCACGTGCGGAAGCTCGCGACCGGAGGCGAGCAGGTGATCGGCCAGCCCGCACAGCGTGGTCGGCGTGCCGGCCACCACCTCGGCCTCGAACTGCTCCAGGGTCTGCGCGGTCGACTCCAGCGGAGCCGCGCCGCCGATCGGCAGCCGGACGTTGGCGACGGGCGAGCGGTGCAGCGCGTCGAGGATGAAGGTGTAGCTGGCGTACAGGTCGCCCGCGTAGAAGAGATCGGCGACCCGGTGCCCCGGGCGCAGTCCGGCATCGACCAGGCCGGCGCCGAACGAGGTGGTGAACTCCCGCCACTCCGCCCGGCTGTAGAAGGAGAACTTCGGCGAGCCGGTGGTGCCACCGCTCTTGAAGACCACCGCCTCCTCCAGCGGTCCGGTCAGCAGCCGGTTGCCGCGGGGCGTGTTCGCCTGCCAGAACTCGGTCTGCGGGACGACCGGGAGATCGGTCAGCTCCGTCGTCCGGTCCGGCAGGCCGGAGTAGAGCTCCGCATAGAAGGGTGAATTGCGGCGCACGAACCGTATGAGTTCGGCTGTCGATAGAACGGGCATCAGTTCCTGCTTTGAGGCATGCGGGGACTGGGCGGAGGATCGCGGGGTAGCGCGTCCCCGCCCTATCGGTCGAGGGCGATCGGTGATTCGGAGGTCTGCGGAATGTGCGATTCCGTGCGGCCCTTTAGGGGTCGCCGGACCGGGAGGGCCGGGCTGCGGTACCGAGGGTTCGAATATCCGCTGATCACGGGTCAACTTATGCGAAGTGAAGAGCGCTTGACCTCCCGCTCGCCCAAAACACAGGCTAGCACCTCCATATGCCTTCGGATTCCAGCCCGGAGTCGGTCGGAGCCGGTGGAGTGCGCGATCTGGGCTCCATCAGGCGGCTTTCCGGGAGTGACGGGAATGAAAGGGTGATGCACATCTCGCGACGGGCGGATCGGTGAACGGCCGGCGTTGCAGGGCGGGATTTGGCCGCGCCTTTGTAGTTGAATGCAAGACATTTCAGGTGCGCCTGCCTGATTGCGGAACAGATGCCGGAATTGCCACCCGCCGTTCGGGGGGTTCCGGCCCCGCCGAACGGCGGAGGGCCTGTCCGGGAACAGCCGGGACTCCGGTCTCCCGGCGAGGTCCGACCGTCGGCGGCCCGGCGGGCGCCGTCGGCGCGCCGTCACCGGCGCCCGGCCGCCGACTGGCCCCGGGCAGGCCGGGGGCGCAGCCTGGAACGGGAGGCGCGCGATGAGCACTTCGTACGACGTCGTGATCGTCGGGGGAGGCAGCGCGGGCTGTGTCCTCGCCGCCCGGCTGAGCGAGGACCCGGCGCGGCGGGTGCTGCTCATCGAGGCGGGGCCGGACTACGGGGCCGGGGCGCTCCCGGCCGACCTCGCGGAGGGGAGGCAGGGGCCGGCGGCCTCGCACGACTGGGGCCTGCACGGAGTCGGCGTCCGCGGTGCGCCGGGGCTGGACCTGCCGCGCGGCCGGGTGATGGGCGGCTCGTCGGCCGTGAACGCGACCTTCGCGCTGCGCGGGCACCCGGCGGACTACGACGCCTGGGCCGCGGCCGGAGCGTCCGGCTGGGCCTTCGAGGACGTCCTGCCCTCCTTCGTACGCCTGGAGCACGACCTCGACTTCGGCGCCGCCGACCACCACGGCGGCGACGGGCCGCTGCCGGTCCGCCGGTACGCCGGCGCCGAGCGGTCCGCCGTCACGGACGCGGCCGAGGAGGCCCTCACCTCGGTCGGATTCCCGCCGGTCGCGGACCACAACGCGCCGGGGGCGGTGGGTGTGGCGCCGTTGCCGGTCAACGCCGTGGACGGCCGGCGGATCAGCACCGCCTCCGCCTACCTCGACCCCTGCCGGTCGAGGGCCAACCTCGGCATCCTCGCCGACACGCTCGTACGGGACGTCGTCGTCCGCCACGGCCGGGCCGTGGGCGTACGCCTGGACGCGTCCGGGGAGGTCGTCCCCGCCGGCGAGGTGATCGTCGCGGCGGGCGCCTACCTCTCGCCGGGGCTGCTGCTGCGGTCCGGGATCGGCCCGGCCGCGGAGGTGACGGCGCTCGGCCGGCCGGTGGTGGCGGACCTGCCCGGCGTGGGGGCCGACCTCGTGGACCATCCCGCGGTCGCGATCGACTTCCCGTTCGCGGGCCCGGTCGGCGGCCACGCCCGGTACCAACTGGTCGCGACCTGCCACAGCGGGCCGGCCGCCGGGCCACCGGACCTGCAACTGGTGGCGGCCGGCCCCTACCCCCTCGACGCCGGAGCCCACGGGTGTTCCGTGTTCGCCGCGCTGCTGAAACCGGCCTCACGCGGCCGGGTCCTGGCACGCTCCGCCGACGCGGCCGTGCCGCCCGACATCGACCTCGGCTACTTCGGCCATGATGCGGACCTGCCCCGGCTGACCGAGGGGCTCCGGCTCGCCGAGGCCGTCACCCGCACTCCGGCGTGGGCGGCGATCACCGGCGCGCCGACGGCCGGCCTCCCCCGGGGGCTGCTCGACGACCCGGCGGCGACCCGGGCCTGGGTGCGGGCCCACACCTGGACGTACCACCATCCGGTCGGGTCGTGCGCGATGGGCGCCGACCCCGCGGCAGGCGCCGTCGTCGATCCCGACGCCCGCGTCTTCGGCGTGGCGGGCCTGTCGGTGGTGGACGCGTCGATCATGCCCGACATCCCCTCGGCCAACACCAACCTGCCGACCATCATGATCGCCGAACACGTGGCCGCCCGGTGGGGGTGAGACCCGCGGAACCGCACCGGAGCGGACCAGGCGACCGGCCGTGAGCAGTGAACGGCCCACACCCGTGCCGGGAGCCGATCCGGCGTCGGCTCCCGAGTGAGGCGGCAGCGGGCGGCCTGCGGCTACGGCCGGGCCCGCGGGGTCCGTGCGGGCCGGGCGGCCGCCGACGGCCCGCGGCCGGCGATGGCGTCGAAGACGTCCGCCATCGCCGCGAGGCTGTGCCCGCTCACGAAGGCGTCGCAGTGCGGCAGCGCCGCCGCGATCCCGGCGGCGAGCGGGGCGTAACCGGGAGCGGCCTTGCGGGGGTTGACCCAGACGACGCGGTGGGCGAGCCGGCTGAGCCGGGCCGTCTCGCGGCCGACGGCCGACGGGTCCTCGCCCTCCCAGCCGTCGGAGAAGATCACCACCACCGCTCCCCGGGCCATGCCGCGCCGCCCGAAGCGGTCGGTGAACTCCGCGAGCGCCCGCCCGATCAGCGTGCCGCCGGACCAGTCGGGGGCGGCCCGGCTCGCCCGGCGCAGCGCGGCATCCGGGGAGGTGTGCCGCAGCACCGGCGTCAGACGGGTCAGCCGGGTGGCGAAGACGAAGATCTCCGCGGCCACCCCGGACCCCGCCCGTGCGCACAGCCGGGAGAAGAACCGCACGTAGACGCGGGTGTACGGCTCCATGGAGCCGGAGACGTCGCACAGCAGCACCAGCGGCCGGCGGCGCAGCCGGCCGTGCGAGCGGGCCAGCCGGACGGTCTCCCCGCCGGTGCGCAGGCTGCGCCGCAGGCTCCGGCGCAGGTCGATGTGGCGGCCCCGGGGGTCGGCCTCCCGGCGGCGGGTTCGGCGCAGCGGGACGCTGATCGCGAGGTCGGCCGACAGACGGTCCAGCTCGGCCAGTTCGCCCGGTCCGAAGGTGCCGAAGTCCTGCTGCGCGAGCGCCTCGGCGGCGCTGCCGACCAGGCGCTCCGCGCCGGTCCGGGCGGGCCGCCCGGGCGCTTCGCCGACGGTGTCCCGGTGGAGCGGGCCGTGCGGCAGGGGGGACCGGGGACCGGACCGGCGTGGCGGTGCCGGGGCGGCGGCCGGGGGTGCGCCGGGGCCGGGTTCGAGGCCCGGGAGCGGCGGGTTGCCGGGGGCTCCCCGGCTGTCGGCGGGGTCCGCCCGCCCGCCGAAGAGCGCGGCGAAGACGCGGTCGAACGGCTCGATCTGTTCACGGGCCGTGACGAAGGCCAGCCGGGCCGCCCAGTACAGCGTCGGCGGGTCCACCGGCGGCAGCAGGTGCAGGACGTCCAGGAAGCGGGCCGACCGCTCGGGCGTGACCGGGACGCCCGCCCGGTGCAGCGCGGCGCCGAAGCGGGCGGCGAAGGCGGGCCGGTCGAACGGCGGGAGCCCGGCGGGCGGTGCGGCCATCGGGATCAGCCCTCGGGCCGGCCGACGAGCCAGGCGAGCCCGCGGTCGCGGACCAGGTCGACGTCCTCCCGGTACTTGACGAGGACGCCGAGGGTCCGGTCGGCGGCGTCGGGGTCGAGCCGCTCCACGCCGAGCAGGGTGAGCGCGCCGACCCAGTCGATGCTCTCGGCGATGCCGGGCGGCTTCTGGACCTCCAGGGTGCGCAGCCGGCGTACCGACGCCGCGACGTCGGCCGCGAGGGAGGGAGCGGTCCCGGGGACGCGGCGGCGCACGATCTCGACGACCCGTTCGGTGTCGGGGTAGTCGATCCAGTGGTAGAGGCAGCGCCGTTTGAGCGCGTCGTGCAGGTCGCGGGTGCGGTTGGAGGTGAGGACGACGACCGGGGTGACGGTGGCGCGCACGGTGCCCAGTTCCGGGATGGTGACACTGGCCTCGGCCAGCACCTCCAGCAGGAAGGCCTCGAAGTCGTCGTCGGCGCGGTCGATCTCGTCGATCAGCAGCACCGCGGGCAGAGGGCCCGGGTGGGTCAGGGCGGCGAGCACCGGGCGGCGCAGCAGGAAGGCGTCGGTGAAGAGGTCGGCCTCGGCCAGGGGCACGCCCCGGCTCTCGGCGAGCCGGATGCTCAGCAGCTGGCGCGGATAGTTCCACTCGTACAGGGCCTCGGCGGCGTCGAGTCCGTCGTAGCATTGCAGCCGGATCAGCGGGCTGCCGAGGACACCGGCCAGGGCGCGGGCGGCCTCGGTCTTGCCGACGCCCGGTTCGCCCTCCAGCAGCAGCGGCTGGGGCAGGCGCAGCGCGAGGTAGAGCGCGGTGGTCAGGCCGGGGTCGGCGAGGTAGCCGAGGGAGTCCAGCGCGGCGTGCAGGGCCGTCGGGTCCGGTACGGCCCGTGCTACGGCCGCCCGGGCCGGCTCGGCCGTCCCGGGCGTGGCGGCCCCGGTCACGGCGTCTCCGCGGGCTGGGCGGTCCCGGCCTCGAAGCGGTCGCGGCAGCCGGTCGAACAGAACCAGTGCCGGTGACCGCCGGCGTCCGAGTACGGGGTGTCGGCGACGACGGCGACGGTCATGTCGCAGACCGGGTCGCGCGCGGTCTGCGGTTCCGCGGACGGCGGCGCGGGCCCGGCGGCCGCCTCCTCGGTGTGCACCGCCAGGGCGTGCCGCGAGGCCACCAGCTCGGCCAGGATCGACACGGCGATCTCGCCGGGCGTGCGGGCGCCGATCCACAGCCCGGCCGGCGTGTGGATCCTGTCCCGCTGCTCGGCGGTGAGGTCGAGGCCGTCGAGCACGGCGGCGCCGCGACGGCGGCTCGCGACCAGCGCGACGTACGGCACCCCGGCCCGCGCGGCGTGGGTCAGCAGCCCCTCCTCCTGCCGTCCGTGGGAGGCGATCACCACGGCGGCGACGTCGGCGAGTTCCTCCGCGCCGACCTCCCCGGCGGCCGGCCGGACGTCGTACTCGAGCCCGGCGCCGAGCGTGACCAGGCTCCGGCCGATCGGGGTGTCGCCGAGCACCAGCACCACCGGGGCGGGCCGCAGCGGCTCCAGGAAGAGCTCCAGCTCGCCGCCGGACAGGCACGGGTTGGCGACCAGCAGCGTGCCGGACTCACCCTCCTCCTGCGGCTCCGCGGGCGCGTCGGGCGAGATCCGCAGCAGCAGCGACTCGCCGCTGCGCAGCAGCCGCAGCGCCTGCACGCGGACGGTCGTCTCGGCGCAGACCCCGCCGACGAAGCCCTCGATCCGGCCGTCCTCCAGGACCAGCGCGGTGTCGCCCGGCTGCGCGCTGGTCGGGTGCAGCGCACGCACCACGGTGACCTTGACGAACGGCACCTGCCGGCCGGCCAGGTCCGCCATCCGCCGCTCCAGCGCCGGGCTCGCCGTCATGCTCCGGTGATCCTGTTCATCGCGGCGTTCATTGCGGCGCCTCCACGCCTCCGTGCATCGCCAGCCACACCCGCCCGGGCGTCAGCGGCATGTCGGCGTGCCGGACGCCGATGGCGTCCATCACCGCGTTGACGACCGCCGCGGGCGAGCCGACGGTCGCGGACTCGCCGACGCCCTTGGCCCCGATCGGGTGGTGCGGGGACGGTGTGACGGTGTAGCCGAGCTCCCAGGCCGGCACCTCCAGTGCGGTGGGCACGAGGTAGTCCATGAAGGAGCCGGACAGGCAGTTGCCGTCCTCGTCGAAGCTGATGATCTCGCTCAGCGCCATGCCGACGCCGTCCGCGAGGCCGCCGTGCACCTGTCCCTCGATGATCATCGGGTTGATCCGGGTGCCGCAGTCGTCGACCGCGACGAAGCGGCGCACCTTCACCACGCCGGTGCCCGGGTCGACGTCCACCACGCACAGGTACGCGCCGTACGGGAAGGTGAGGTTGGGCGGGTTGTAGACCGTCGTGGCCTCCAGGTGGCCCTCCACGCCCTCGGGCAGTTCCAGCGCGCCGTGCGCGGCGAGCGCGATCTCCTGGATCGTCCGCGCGGCCGTCGGGTCGCCCTTCACGAACCAGCGGCCCTTCTCCCATTCGAGGTCGTCGGGGGAGACCTCCATCATGGCGCCGGCGATGATCCGGGCCTTGTCGCGGACCTTGCGGGCCACCACCGCCGCCGCGGCGCCCGAGACCGGGGTCGAGCGGCTGCCGTAGGTGCCGAGCCCGAACGGCGTCTGGTCGGTGTCGCCGTGCACCACCTCGATGTCCTCCGGCGGGATGCCGAGCTCCTCGGCGACGATCTGGGCGAACGTCGTCTCGTGCCCCTGGCCCTGGCTCTGCACGCTGAGCCGCACCACCGCCTTGCCGGTCGGGTGCACCCGCAGCTCGCAGCCGTCGGCCATGCCGAGGCCGAGGATGTCCATGTGCCGGCGGGGCCCGGCGCCCACCGTCTCGGTGAAGAACGACAGCCCGATGCCCATGAGTTCGCCGCGGGCCCGCCGCTCGGCCTGCTCGCGGCGCAGCGCGTCGTAGCCGGCCAGGTCCAGCGCCTTGCGCAGGGTGGCCGGGTAGTCGCCCGAGTCGTACTCCCAGCCGGTCTTGCTCGGGTACGGGAACTGGTCCGGCCGGATCAGGTTCCTCATGCGCAACCCGGCCGGGTCGGTGCGCAGTTCGTCCGCCAGGCAGTCCACCAGCCGCTCGATCAGGTACACCGCCTCGGTGACCCGGAACGAGCAGGCGTAGGCGACGCCGCCGGGGGCCTTGTTGGTGTAGACGCCGGTGACGGCGCAGTGGGCGGCCTCGATGTCGTACGAGCCGGTGAAGACGTGGAAGAAGCCGGCCGGGAACTTGCTGGGCTGGGCCGTCCCGTTGAACGCGCCGTGGTCGGCGGTGACCTTGACCCGGACGGCGAGGATCCGGCCCTCGCGGGTCGCGGCGATCTCGCCGTGCATGTGGTAGTCGCGGGCGAAGCCGGTGCTCATCAGGTTCTCGGAGCGGTCCTCGACCCACTTCACCGGCTTCCTGGTGAGGATCGAGCCCACGACCGCGCACACGTAGCCGGGGTAGATGGGGACCTTGTTGCCGAAGCCGCCGCCGATGTCGGGGGAGATCACCCGGATCTTGTGCTCGGGCAGCCCGGCGACCATCGCGTACAGGGTGCGGTGGGCGTGCGGCGCCTGGGTGGTGGACCAGAGGGTGAGCTTGCCGTCGACCGGGTCCAGGTCGGCCACGCAGCCGCAGGTCTCCAGCGGGGCGGGGTGCACGCGCGGGTAGAGCATGTCCTGGGCGACGACCACCTCGGCGCGCGCGAACACCTCGTCGGTTTCCGCCCGGTCGCCCGCCTCCCAGTCGAAGATGCGGTTGTCGGTGCGGCCCTCCAGGTCGTCCCGGATCACCGGCGTGCCGGCGTCCAGCGCGTGCCGCGCGTCGATCACCGGGGGGAGCGGCTCGTACTCGACGTCGATCAGCTCGACGGCGTCGCGTGCCGCGTAGTGGTCGTCGGCGACGACGAACGCCACCTCCTGGCCCTGGAAGCGCACCTTGTCGGTGGCGAGCACCGCCTGGGTGTCCATCGACAGGGTGGGCATCCAGGCCAGGCCCAGCCCCTCCAGGGTGGCCCCGGTGATCACCGCCCGGACCTTCGGGTGCGACTCGGCCGCGGAGGTGTCGACGGACACGATCCGGGCGTGCGCCAGCGGGCTGCGCAGCACGGCGCCGTGCAGCATGCCCGGCAGCTGCACGTCGTCCACGTAGTGCCCCTTGCCGCGGACGAACCGCGGGTCCTCCTTGCGCTTCAGCCGCCCGTAGCCGATCGGGCGCTCCTCCGCGGGTGCCGAACCGGTTTCCTCGACGGCGGTCATGACGTGCCCCCGGCGCTCGCACCGGCGGTGGCGGCGGCCTCCGCCGGGTGTTCCGCGGCCCAGCGGACCGCCCGGACGATGTTCAGGTAGCCCGTGCACCGGCACAGTTGGCCGGAGATGGCCTCGCGGACCTCCTGGTCGGTGGGGTCCGGATTGCGGTCCAGGAGCGCGCGGGCGGTCATCAGCATGCCCGGCGTGCAGAAGCCGCACTGCAACCCGTGCTGCTCGATGAACCCCTGCTGGACCGGGTCGAGGCCGTCCGCGGTCTCCAGGCTCTCCACCGTGCGCACCCGGTGTCCGGCCGCCATGGCCGCCAGCACCGTGCAGCTCTTGACCGGCTCGTCGTCGTACAGCACCACGCAGGTGCCGCAGTTGCTGGTGTCGCAGCCCCAGTGGGTGCCGGTGAGGCCCAGGTCGTCGCGGAGGAAGCGGACCAGCAGGTGCCGGGGCTCCACGTCGGCCGTCCGGTCCTCGCCGTTCACGTTGATGGTGACCTGCATCGCGCGCCGTCCTTTCCGTCCGTTCACGCCGTACTCACGCCTGCCGGGCCCGCTCGGCGGCCCGGCGCAGGGCGCGCTCGGTGAGTTCGCCGGCCAGGTGCCGCTTGTAGGCGGCGGTGCCGCGGGTGTCGGTGACCGGATCGCAGTCCTCGGCGGCGATCCGGCCGGCCGCGGCGAACGCCTCCCCGGACGGTTCACGGCCGACCAGGGCCTCCTCGGCGCGCCGGTAGCCGACCGACGACACCCCGACCGCGGCCAGCCCGACGCCGGCCGTCGCGATCCGCCCGTCCGCCAGCGACAGGGCGGCGCCGGCCGCCGCGATGGCCCAGTCCCCGGTCTTGCGCTCCACCTTCTCGTAGGCGCTGCCGGCGTTCGGCAGGACCGGCACGCGGACCTCGACCAGCATCTCGCCGAGCCCCACGTCCGTCTCGTACGGCCCCCGGTAGAAGTCCGCCATCGGCACCGCGCGCCGCCCGCCGTGACCGAGCACCACCGCCACCGCCCGGACGGCCGCACAGACCGCCGAGAGGTCCTCCGCCGGGTCGGCCTGGCAGAGCGAGCCGCCGATGGTGCCCCGGTTGCGCACCGGCGGGTCGGCGATCACCCGTTCGGCGTCGTGGAAGATCGGGAAGAGCCGGCCGACCGGCTCGGACTCCAGCAGGCCGCGGTGGCGGGTGAGGGCGCCGATGCACAGCTCCGCCCCCTCCTGCCGCACGTAGTCCAGTTCGTGCAGGTCGTTGATGTCGACCAGGAGCCCCGGACGGGCCAGCCGCAGCTTCATCATCGGCAGCAGACTGTGCCCGCCGGCGATGACCCTGGCCTCCTCACCGAACCGCTCCAGCAGGGCGAGGGCGTCGTCCACGCTCTCCGCCCGCCGGTACTCGAATGACGCGGGAACCTGCACGACGGCCTCCTGGTGCAGCGCCTCCGGTGGCCGCGGGCCCGGGATCACGGGCCCGCGGCAGGGACCACATACCGCACGAACGCACTGTCACCCCGGTGACCGCCCGGGTCAACGGCGACTGAAGGGAATGGTTAAGAGGCGTCCGCGGCTGACATGAAGAGGCGTCCACGGCGTCGACGGCATTCACGGCGTCCACGGACCACACAGCCGACCCGGCCGACGCGGCCGTTCCGGCCGGCATGCCGCGGGGCCTGCCCGCGATCGCTGGAGGCGGCGATGACCCTCACCCAGCTCAGGGCGTTCGTCGCGGTGGCCCGGCTCGGCTCGGTCAAGGCCGCGGCGATCTCCCTGGGGATCAGCGAGCCCGCGGTCTCGGGCGCCGTCGCCGTGCTGCGCCGCGAGCTCGGCGACCGGCTCTTCGTGCGGGCGGCGGGCGGGATCACCCTGACGGCCGGCGGGCGGCGGCTGGCCGCGGGCGCGGCCGAGATCGTGGGCCTGGCCGAGGAGACCCGCCGGCAGGTCCGGCAGGCCGCCGCGGACGGCTCCCAGCTGCGGGTCGCCGCCACCGAGACGACCGCCGAGCAGATCGTCCCGCCGCTGCTGGAGGCCTTCGTCCGGCGGCACCCGGACGTGCGGACCACGACCCTCGCGGTGCCGTCCACCGCGCTCGGCGAGCTGCTGCTGGACCGGCGCGCGGACGTGGCGATCAGCCCCGTCGCCGCCGAGCCCGGCGCGGTCGCCGCGGCGCCCGGCGCGGACACCCTCGAACGCATCCCGTTCCTGCGCGTCCAGCTCGTGGTGGTGGCCTCGCCGCGCCACGCCGGCGCCCGGCCGGACCACGTCGACGGCGGCCGCCTGCACCTGCCGGTCGGCCGGCTGTCCCGCGAGCACTGGCTGCTCGGCCCGGGCGGCCTCGACCCCGGCACGCCCGGCGGCGCCTTCCTGACCCGGCACGGCGTCGGCGACGCCGACGCGTCGGTGTTCCCCAGCACCAGTGCGGCGCTGGGCGCGGCGGTGGCCGGCGACGGGCTGTCGCTCGCCGTGCTCCACCTGGTCCGCGACGAGCTGCGCCGCGGCACGCTCACCGTGGTCGCCGTCCCCGGCACCCCGGTCAACGGTGTGCTGCGGGCCTCCGCCCTGCCGGGCGACCGGCGCTCGCCGGCCGCATCCGCCCTGTGCCGGTTCGTGACCACGCCCACCGCCGTGCGGAGCCTGCTGACCCGGTCCACCGGCGTGCCGGTGGACCACTACCGGCCGACCGTCCGGGTGAGCCTGTGGAGCTGACCGGGGGCGGCGGCCCCGGAGGGAATCGCCGGGCGGCCGGTCATCGTTGGAACGTACGTCGAGGACCGGTGTGCCGGGGCGCCGGGGCGGATCCGGGCAAGGAGGCTCGTCTCCATGGAGTTCACCAACGAGTTCCGGGTGAGTCTGCCGGTGGAAGCGGCCTGGGACCTCTTCACGGACGTCGAGCGGATCGCCCCGTGCATGCCCGGGGCGGAGCTCACCGAGGTCGACGGCGACCGGTACCACGGCACGGTCAAGGTGCGGGTCGGAGCGGTGACCGTGCAGTACCGGGGCACCGCCGCCTTCGACGAGCGGGACGAGGCGAACCACACCGTGCGGCTGATCGCCTCGGGCCGCGACGCGCACGGCCAGGGCAACGCCGACGCGCACATCACCGCACGCCTGGCACCGGACGGCGACGGCACCCGGGTGACCGTCGAGACCCGGCTCAGCATCACCGGGAAGGTGGCCCAGTTCGGCAAGGGCGTCATGACGGACATCAGCCGGAAGCTGCTGGACCGGTTCGTGGCCTGCCTGGAGGAGCGGCTGGCCGCCGAGCGCGGGACGGGGGGCGGCGGGACGGGGAGCGAGGCCGCGCCCGCCGTACGGGCGGAGGCCGCCGGAGAGCCGGAGGCCGCACCCGCCGCCGGGCGGGCCGCACCCGCGGGGCAGCCGCAGGCCGCCGCCCCGGCCGGCGGGGAGCCGCTGGACCTGCTCGCCGCGGCCCGCGGACCGGTGACCAAGCGCCTGGTGCCGGTCGTCGTCGCCGCGCTGATCCTGCTGGGGGTCATCCGCCGCCTGCGCCGGACCGCCTGCTGCCGGCGTACGCGAGGGGGACGCCGTGCGTGACGTCCTGGACGAGGTGTACCCGTGGTACCGCGGTGGCGAGACCTTCGGGCTCGCCACCGTGGTCAGCACCTTCCGCAGCGCACCCCGCCGGCCGGGTGCCGCGATGGCGGTGTCGGCCTCCGGCACCGTGGTCGGCAGCGTCTCGGGCGGCTGCGTCGAGGGCGCGGTGTACGAGGAGGCCGAGGAGGCCCGGATCACGGGACGCCCGGTGCTGCGGTCGTACGGGGTGAGCGACGGCGACGCCTTCGCGGTGGGGCTGACCTGCGGCGGCACGATCCAGGTCTTCGTCGAACCCGTGTCCAGCCGGACCTTCCCCGAACTGCCGGACGTGATGGCGTCGTTGCGCGGCGGCGTGCCGGTCGCGGTGGCCACCGTGGTGGCCGGCCCGGACACCGGCCCGGGCGCACTCGGGAGCCGCCTGGTCGTCTGGCCGGACCGCGCCTCCGGCACCCTCGGCTCGGCCGCGCTGGACCGCGCGGTGGGCCTCGACGTCCGCGGCCTGCTGGAGCACGGCACGACCGGACTGCACCACTACGACACCGCGGGCCGCTGCCTGGACGGTGCGGAGTCCACCGGGCCGGCCGGACTGACCGTGTTCGTGGGGTCGTTCGTCCCGCCGCCGCGCATGCTGGTCTTCGGCGCGATCGACTTCGCCGCCGCGGTCGCCGAGGTGGGCGCCTTCCTCGGCTACCGCGTCACGGTGTGCGACGCGCGGGCCGTGTTCGCCACCGCCGCCCGCTTCCCGCACGCGGACGAGGTGGTGGTGCGGTGGCCGCACGAGTACCTGGCCGAGGAGGCCGCGGCGGGCCGGATCGACGGCCGCACGGTGGTGGCCGTCCTCACCCACGACCACAAGTTCGACGTGCCGCTGCTGGCCACCGCGCTGCGGCTGCCGCACCTGGCGTACATCGGCGCGCTCGGCTCGCGCCGGACCCACCGCGAGCGGCTGGACCGCCTGCGCGAAGCCGGCCTGGAGGAGCGGGAGCTGGCCCGGATGTCGGCCCCCGCCGGGCTCGACCTCGGTGCCCGCACCCCGCAGGAGACGGCGGTCTCCGTCGCCGCCGAGATCATCGCCGCCCGCTGGGGCGGCACCGGGCAGCCGCTCACCCGGACCGCGGGCCCGATCCACACCGCCACCGCGGTCGACGAGCTGCCGCCGGCCCCGGCGGCGGCCGGCTGAACAACGGCCCGGACGGCCGCCGGAGCCGCGTGCCGCAGTGCGCCCCGCCCCCGGACCGGTGGCGCTCCCGGGCCATGACGCGCTGTCATGAACCATGCATCTCACCCGGCCTGGGGACCAGGCCATCCCCGCAGAGACCACCAGCCTCGTCGGACGGAGCCGCGAACTCGCCCGCGCACGCCGCCTGCTCACCCGGACCCGGCTGGTCACCGTCACCGGGCCGGCCGGGATCGGCAAGACCCGCCTCGCCGTGCGCACCGCCCGCGACCTGGAAGCCTCGTTCCCGCACGGCGTCCGGCTGGTCGACCTCGCCCTCCTCCAGGACGGCGACCGGCTCGCCCAGACCGTCGGCCTCGCCCTGGGCGTCACCCCCGACGCGACCCCCGACCCGCTCACACCGCTCGTCCACCACCTGGCCGGCCGCCGGCTGCTCCTGGTCCTCGACAACTGCGAACACCTCACCGACCCCTGCGCATTATTGATCCACACCCTGCTCACCGCGGCCCCCGGCCTCCGGATCCTGGCCACCAGCCGCCACCGGCTCGGCGTCCACGGGGAGCACATCCTCGACCTCCCGCCCCTGGCCACCCCCGACGCCGAGCACCTCCCGCAGCCCGATGCGCTGACCCGCTACGCCGCGGTCCGGCTGTTCGTCCAACGCGCCCGGGCGGTCCTCGGCGGATTCCCGCACGGCGAGGACGAGTGGACCGCGGCCGGCCGCATCTGCGCCCGCCTCGACGGCATCCCGCTGGCCATCGAACTGGCGGCGTCCTGGATGCGCGTCCTTCCCGTCCGGCAGATCCTGGATCGGCTCGACGCCTGCCCGCACCTGCCCACGCCGAGCGGACGGGCCGTGCCGGAGCGGCACCGCACCCTCCACGCGGCGATCGACTCCAGCCACCACCTCTGCACACCCCGCGAACAGCACCTGTGGACCGCCCTGTCCGTCTTCCACGGCGGCTTCGACCTCGCCGCGGCCGAGGCGGTCTGCCACAGCGAGGACCTGCCCCGCCACGCGGTGCTCCCCACGCTCGCCACGCTCCTGGACAAGTCCGTCCTGACCCGCGAACCGCAGTCCGGGGAGCCCCGCTACCGGATGCTGGAGACGCTCCGCCACTACGGCCTCGCCCGGCTGCGGGAGCAGGGACGGGAACCGGACACCCGGCGACGCCACCGCGACCACTACCGCGACCTCGCCGCCCGGGCCGAAGCCGACTGGTTCAGCCCGCGGCAGAGCGCCTGGGTCGCCCGGCTGCGCCAGGACCACGCCAACATCCGCGCCGCCGTCGAGTTCGGCCTCACCTCGCCCGCCGAGGCCCAGGGAGCGCTCGAACTCGTCGCCGCCCTCTGGAGCCACCGGTTCGGGCACGGCGGCCTGGAGGAGGAACGGCACTGGCTCGACCGCACCCTCGGGCTCGGCACCACGCCGACCCCCGCCAGGGCCAAGGCCCTCTGGGCGGACGGCTGGCTCGCCCTGCTGCGCGGCGACACCCCGACCGCCGCCGCGCGCCTCGCCGAGTGCCGCGCCATCGCCGACCGCTCCGACCACGGCCCCACCCACGCCCTCGCCGACCAGCTCGCCGGCCTGAGCGCGCTGTTCCGGGACGACACCGCCCGGGCCGTTGAGCTGCTGCAGCGCGCCCTCGACCGGCTCACCGCGACCGACGACGCGGGGGCGCAGTGGACCACCCTCTTCCTGCTGACCGTCGCCTGCACCCTGACCGCGGACTCCCGCGCCGGCCACTACGCGGAGCGGAGCCTGGCGCTCTGCGACGCCCACCAAGCCCAGTGGTCCCGCCGGTACGCCCTGTGGGCCGTCGGCCTGCGGCACTGGCTGGCGGCCGACCTCGACGGCGCCCGGACCGCCCTGAAGGACGCCCTGAGGGTGGAGGAACCCGGCGACAACCTCTTCGCCACGGCCCAGACCCTGGAGGTCCTCGCCTGGACCGCCGCACAGGCCGGCTCCGCCACCGACGGCGCCGTCCTGCTGGGAGCGGCCCAGTCCGTGTGGGAGCGGATCGGCGTCGTGCCCCCCGCGCTCGGCCGCCTCCTGGACCACCGCGACGCCTGCCGCACCCTGCTGCGCCGTCACCTCGCCGAGGAGCAGGTGGCGGACGCCGAGAGAACCGGTGCCGGGATGTCCCTGCCGCAGGCGGTCGCCTTCGCCCTCGACTGGGAACCGGCCCCGCCCGCGGAGGCCGCACCCGGGCGCTCGCCCCTCACCGCGCGCGAACAGCAGGTCGTCGACCTCCTGACCGAGGGCCTGACGGACAAGCAGATCGCCGCCCGCCTGGTCCTCTCCCCGCGCACCGTCGAGGGCCACGTCCAGCGCGTCATGACCAAACTCCACCTCACCTCCCGCCTCCAGATCGCGACCTGGGCCTTCGGCCTCCGGGCCGCCCCCCGCTGATCCCCGGCACCGGACCGGACCGGGCGCCGCGCGCTCCGCGCCCACCGGTCCGGCCGGTCACGTGGTTGTACGTGACCGGCGCTCCGCGGACGGACACGTGATTCCACGCTGTCGCGCACCGGCCCCCGGCCCCGAGGCTTGCTGCGACACGCCGGCCCGCGACCCCGAGCCCCGCCCCCACGTGCTTCCCGCACCACAAGTGCGCAGCACACCCGGCGGGCCGGCCGCGTCACCCCCACCCTCGACCCCGGGACCACCCCAGTGCCCGGGACACACCTCTGGAGCCGCTGTGCACGCGCGCCGCCGCACCTCCCGTTTCCTCGCGCCGCTGACCGTGGCCGCGCTGGCCCTGCCGACGGCCCTCGCCGCCGCCCCGGCGCAGGCCGCCGCAACCCCGGCGCCGGCCGCCGCCGGTCCCACGGCCGCCGTGGCGATGGGCGACAGCTACATCTCCGGCGAAGCCGGCCGCTGGAAGGGCAACAGCCTCACCACCTCCACGAGCCGCGCCGGAACCGACCGGGCCTGGACCGGCAGCTCCTACGACCCGTCCCGGGTCTACGGGGCCAGCGCCGCCAACGGCTGCGACCGCTCGGACGTCGCCGAGATCCGCAGCGCCCCCGGCACCGCGCAGGAGCAGATCAACCTGGCCTGCTCGGGTGCCACGTCCGCCAACATCCCGCGCGCCGCCAACGGCGGACAGACCTACAAGGGCGAGGCCCCGCAGGCCGACCAGCTCGCCCAGGTCGCCCGCACCCACACCGTCAAGCTCATCTCCCTCTCGGTCGGCGGCAACGACCTCGGCTTCGCCGACGTCATCATCTCCTGCGTCCAGGACTACGAGATCTGGAACTCCTACTGCCACCAGGACCAGCAGGAGGCCGTCGACTCCCGGATGGACGAGGCCATGGCCGGCGTCGCCAAGTCCATCGACGAGATCCGTACCGTCATGACCCAGGCGGGCCAGGCCCCCGGCAGCTACCGGATCGTCCTCCAGTCGTACCCGTCCCCGATCCCGCGCAGCTCCGAGAACCGCTACCCCGAGAGCGGCTGGAGCCGGACCAGCACCGGCGGCTGCCCGTTCTGGGACGAGGACTCCGACTGGGCCCGCGACCGTCTCGTCCCGCAGATCTCCGACCGGCTCGCCCGCGTCGCCGCCGCCAAGGGCGTGCAGTTCCTCGACCTCCGCGACATGCTCCAGGGCCGCGAGGTCTGCTCCACCGCCACCCGCATGGCCACCGCGGGCAGCCCGCCCAGTGCGACCGGGAGCGAGTGGGCCCGCTTCCTCGACTTCGGCACCACCGTCCAGGGGGCCGTCGAGGAGTCGTTCCACCCCAACTACTTCGGCCAGCAGGCCCTCGGGCGCTGCCTGACGCTGCTGGACGCCAAGGGGAGCGGCAACTGGTCCTGCCGCAACACCGCCGGCCGCGACTCCACGGGCATGTACCTCACCGCCCGGTAGTCCGCGGGGCCGCCGGGCCGGGCGCCGCACGGGCGACGGCCCGGCGGCCGCCGTGCAGGCCGCTCCTTCCGGCCCCACCCGGGAGGAGCGGCCGTCACCGGTATTCACCCGACCGGCGGATGCGTGCCGTGCGAGCCTGGTCGTGACGGTCGTCTCCGACCGTGGCCGCGGATCCCGGTCCGGCGCCCCGGCACGCACGCCCGCCGACGTTCACCGAGGCCACCGGAGCCCGTGGCCTGACGGATTGTCAAGCCTGCACCGGAACCGTCCGTTCGGCAGTAGCCTCGGCATCGGCAACGACGGCCGTGGACGAGCGGAGGGGAGACGACGGTGGCCGAAGGCGAGCCGGCGGTCCGGGGTGACGGCGAGGCCGGCCGGGACGGGGGCCGGCTGCACGAGCGCGAGGCCGAGATCCGGTCGGCGGGGGAGGCGGTCGGGGCGCTCACCGGGCCCGCCGGTACCGGACACGGCGAACTGCTCGTGTACACCGGCGCGGCCGGGCTCGGGAAGACCGCGGTGCTGACCGAGGTGCGCCGGGAGGCGAAACGCGCCGGGTGCACGGTGCTGTTCGCCCGGGGCGGGGAGCGGCAGCGCCACGAGCCGTTCCACGTGGTGCGCCAGCTGGTGCAGCCGGTGCTGGCGGCCCTGTCCGACGAGGAGCGGACGCAGGTGTTCGGGCGCTGGGAGGACATCGTCGGCCCTGCGGTGGGGCTGCTGCCGCCCGGAGGGCAGCTCGACCCGCAGGGGGTGCGGGACGGGCTGGACTTCGTGCTCACCCGCCTCGTGCAGCGGCGCCCGCCGGTGGCCGTCATCGTCGACGACCTGCACTGGGCCGACCCGGAGTCGCTCGGCTGGCTGGCGGGCTTCGCGGTGCGCGCACGAGAGCTGCCGGCCCTGCTGGTGCTCGCCTGCCGGGACGAGTTCCCCGACGACGCCCTGACACTGCAACGCGGCCTCCTCGGCAGGGCCGGCCGGCGGCACGAACTGCGGCCGCTCCAGCCGGCCTCGGTCGCGCACCTGGTCCGCGCCGCCCTGGGCGAGCAGGCCGAGGACGCCTTCTGCCGCCACGTCTGGGCGGTCACCGGCGGCAACCCGTACGAGACCACCGCCCTGCTGCGCGAGGTGGCCGACCAGCGGCTCGACCCCGTCGAGGAGAGCACCGGCCAGCTCCGCGAACTCGCGGCCGGCGCACGGGGGATGACGCTCCGGCACTGGCTGGACAAGATCGGCCCGACCGCCGTGCAGTTCGCCTGGGCGGCGTCCATGCTGGGCACCGACATCCGCCCCGACCTCGCCGCCGTCATCTGCGCCCAGGGCCCGGACGCCGCCGCCGAGTCCGTCCGGCAGCTGCGCCGGCACGGGGTGCTGACCAGCACGCCGGGAGGCCGGCTGGAGTTCGTCCACCCGCTGGTCGCCACCTCCGTCTACCAGTCGATGCCGCCCGCCACCCGCACCGGGATGCACGGGGTCGCCGCCGTCGAGACCGAGAACGCCGGCCTCGGCCTGCTGACCGCGTCCCGGCACCTGCTGGAGACCCTTCCCGACGGCGACGGTGAGATCGTGGGCAAGCTGCGCCGGGCGGCCCGCGAGCACCTCGCCATCGGTGCGCCCGAGGCGGCCCAGCGCTGCCTGCGCCGTGCCATCAGCGAACCGCCCGCCGACGAGGACCGGGCCGCGGTGCTCTACGAACTCGGCTGCTCGGCCCTGCTCACCGACCCGGCGACCACGGTCAACCAGCTGCGCCTGGCGCTCGCGGACCCGTACGGGCTCGACCCCGGGCTCCGGGTGGACGCGATCTTCCGGCTCGCCCAGGCCCTCGCCCACAGCAACCGGGTCGGCGAGGCCGCCGCGGTGTGCGCCGAGGAGGCCGCCCGCACCCTCCCCGGCCCGGGCCGCCTGCGCCTGGACGTCGCCCACTTCATGTTCGCCGCCTTCCAGTCCGAGGACGCGGACGGTCCGGGCCGCTCCCGCAGGCTCGAGGACTTCGACCGGATGCTCGCCACGGTCGGCCTGGCCTTCAGCGACACCGGGGCGGACGGCCCGGCCCGCACCGCGGCCGGTACCGGCACCGGCGCGGACGGCGGGGCGGCTCCGGCCGGGGGCGTCTTCGAACACGACGGCCTGGCGCACGCGGTGGCCGTGCTGCGCTGCTGGGACCTCACGCTGCGCGGCGCGCACCGCGACGAGGCGATGGTCCTGGCCGAGTCCGCACTGAAAGACGGCCGGCTGCCCCGCAGCCTGGGCTGGACCAACACCACCTGGGGCTTCGAGCTGCCCGGGATCCTCGGCATCAGCTACCTCTACGCCGACCGGGTCGACCGGGCGGAGGAGCTGTTCACCGAGGCGGTCCGCGCGTACGAGGTCGCCGGGTGGAGCGGCGGGCACCTCGGCTTCGCCTACCTGCTGACCGGCATGCTCCGGTTCCGCTGCGGCGCCCTGGCGGAGGCGGAGGACTACCTGCGCCGGGCGCTGCGCCTCGCCGAACGGATCGGCCCGGGCGTCCCGTTGCACTGGGACGCGGTCGGGGCGCTGGCCGAGACCCTGGCCGCGCGCGGCCGGCTGCCCGAGGCCCTGGAGCTGGCCCGCAGGCACGCCTTCGGTCCGCCGTACCCGACGGTGATGGTGCTGCCCGACGCCCCCACGCTGTACGGCCGCCTCCTGCTGGCCCGCGGCGACGCGCCCGGCGCGGCCGCGACGCTGGCGGCCGCCGGCGAAGCGCTGGACGCACGCGGCTGGCGCAACACGGTGTGGGCGCCGTGGCTCGGGCACCTGGCGCGCGCCGTCGCCCCGGACGAACCGGAGCGGGCCCGTGAACTCGCCGAGGAGGCCGTCCGCCGGGCCCGCCGGTCCGGGACGGACTCGGCCGTCGGCAGCGCCCTGCGGCTCGGCGCGGCGGTGCACGACCGGCCCCGCGCGGCCGAGCTGCTCACGGAGGCCGTCCGGCACCTGGAGCGCTCACCCGCCCGCTACGAGCACGCGATCGCCCTGGTCGACCTGGGCGAGGCGCTGGGCGCCGCTCCGGCCGCCCGCACCGCCCTGGCGCAGGGGCTGGAGCTGGCCACCCACTGCGGCGCCGACGCCCTGGCCGCCCGCGCCGGCGGCCTGCTGCACGCGGCCGCGACGGGCTGAGGCGGCCGGCGTCCGGCGGCGGGGCGGTGCGGCTCGTCAGTCGACGGTGACGGTCATCTTGCCCAGCGCCTGACCGCTCTCCAGCACGCGGTGGGCCTCGACGATCTCGTCGAAGCGGAAGGTCCGGACCGGGCGTCCGGGCAGGGTTCCCGCCTCGACCTTGGCGTAGACGGTGTCCAGCGGGATGTCCGAGAGCGGGAAGTCCGGTCCGCCGAGGACGAAGGCGCTGCCGAAGAAGCTGAACCGGACGCCGCTGGGAAGGTCGGCGATCGGGTCGAAGTCGGTCACCGGTGCGAAGCCGCCGAGGAAGCCGGCCTGGCAGACGCGGCCGCGGGGTCGGACGGTGGCGAGCGAGTCGCGCAGGACGCTGTTGCCCACGAGGTCGAGCGCGGCGTCCACGGGGATGCCCCGGTCCCGGACCCGGCTGCTCAGCCGGCCGTCGTCGATGAGCACCTCCTCGGCCCCGAGCCGCTTGAGCAGGGCGGCGTGGGCGGGGTTGCGGGTGGTGGCGAGGACGCGGGCGCCGTGGTCGACGGCGAGGTTGACGGCGGCCTGGCCGAGCGAGGACGTCGCGCCGCGGACCAGGACCGTCTCGTCGGGGCGCAGCTCCAGGGTGCCGAACAGGCTGCTCCAGGCGGTCGCGTAGACCTCGGGGACGGCTGCCAGGTCAGCCCATCCGAGTGCGGAGCGGACCGGCACCACGTTGGTCGCGGGTACCGTCACGAGTTCTGCGTAACTGCCGTTGCGGGTGCGGCCCATGCCGCCGAGGATCGCCACCACTGTCGTCCCGGTGGGGAGTTCGCCGGAGGGGTCGGCTTCGACGGTCCCGGCGCACTCGATCCCGGTGACGGCCGCGACCTTGCCCCAGGCGCCCGCACGCATGTACGCCTCGGCGTGGTTGAGGCCGATCGCCTTGACCCGGACCAGCACCTCGCCGGTGGCGGGCACGGGGTCGGGCAGTTCGGTGACGGTGAGGACCTCGGGCCCGCCGTAGGTGGAGATGGTGATGGCCTTCATGATCGCTCCCTGTTCTTGAATGATGATTCAAATATCGGGTCGAAAAGGGGGCCACCGTTTCCGGTGGCCCTTGTGTGCTCCGCCGCCCCTCAGATGAGGGCGGCGAAGGCGTTGTCCGTGACGGCGCGCAGCAGTGTCTCGTCCGGGTTGGCCTTGCCCACGACCATCAGCCCCTGGCAGGTCGCGACCAGGAGCTTGGCGCTGCCGGTCGGATCCACCGAGTCGCGGACCTCGCCGCGGCGGCGGCCGTTCTCCAGGGCGGTGGTCATGCAGCGCTCCAGGCGGGCGAGGTGGCCGCGGACGACGGCTGCGGCCTCGTCGTCCTCGGCGGCGTTCTCGATCGCGGTGTTCACCAGGAGGCATCCCTGCCGGCCCTCGGGGCTGAGCAGGTCCTGGACGAGTCCGTCGAAGTAGCCGCGCAGCTCCGCCAGACCGGCCCCGGGGGCCTCCAGTGCGCCGAGCTTCTGGGGCACGACCAGCTGGGAGTAGCGCTCCAGTGACTTCAGGAACAGTGCCCGCTTGCCCCCGGGGAAGACGCTGTAGATGCTGCCCGGGTTCACTCCGGTCGCCTTCACCAGGTCCTCGATCGAGGTGGCCCGGTAGCCGCGCTCCCAGAACCGCAGCATGGCCCCGTTCAGCACGGTGTCGGGCTCGAACTCGCGGCGTCTGGGCATGGGACGAATATACATGAGCGACCATTCAAAAACAATCGGTCCGCGGTCCGGACCTGCCGGTGCCCGGCCCGGTGGCCTGCCTCCGCCGTTCCGGCCGGCTCCGCCGATAGGGTGGCGGCGAAGGCAACGGACAGTGATCGCGAGGGAACACAGTGTCGGAAACGGCGAAGCGTCGCATCTTCTCCATGCTGGACACCGACGGTGACGGCGTCGTCTCCCGGGCGGAGTACCTCGCCAGGGTCGACCGGGCGGCTGCGGCGCTGGGGCGCGGCGCACGGGACCCGCTGGTCCTCGTGGCGCGGGCCGCCCACGAGGAGGTCTGGAGGCACATGGACGCCGACCAGGACCACCGCGTCACCTTCGAGGAGTACAGCTCCTGGGCGGGGCACGAGGCGTTCGAGAAGGTGTGCCGGCCCGCGCTCGGCTCGCTGTTCGACCTCGCCGACGCCGACGCCGACGGCCGCCTGGACCGGGAGGAGTTCACCCGCCTGCGCAGGGCCTCGGGCAACGCGGCACCCGATGCCGATGCGGCCTTCGACGCCCTCGACGGCGATCACGACGGTGCCGTCGACCGCGACACCTACCTGCTGGGCATCCGGGAGTTCCTCACCACGGGAACCTCGGCCATGGCGGGCGCGTACGGCAGTGGACGGCCGGTTTCCGGCGGGGGCGTGGATCTCGCGTGACACGTGCCGCGGCGGCCTCACGCGGCGGCCCCCCTTCAGGCGGGCGCGCGGCTCATGGGGCACGGACTCCCCGTGGACGGTGTCCGATTTCCAGGCCGGCCGCGGGCGGTGGCCGTCCACTCCTGTCCACCCGCGTCCACGGCCGGCCCGCGCCGGGGCCGGCCCTCGCAGGGCCGCACCTGCGCGGTCGCCCGCCGTCCCGGAGGACTCCTCAGTGTTCCTTGACGGCGTGCAGCAGGGTGACGCCCAGCCAGGGGCCGCCGTACCAGTACTCGGGGCCGAGGTCGCGCAGCGTGCCGTGGCCGAGATGTGCGGCGTACTTCCCGGCCATGGGCCGGAAGTCGGCGACGAGCAGGTGCCCGCCGGGGCGCAGCACGCGCATGGCCTCGTCCACCGCGCGGTACCGCGCCTTGGGGGACGGGATGTTGTGGATGGCCAGGGCGCTCGTCACGACGTCGAAGGAGCCGGTTGCGAACGGCAGCGCGGTCATGTCGGCCGTGTGCACCTCCACCCGGTCGGACACCCCGGCCGCGGCGGCGTTGGCGAGGGTCGCCTCGGGGGTGTTGCCGCTCTGGTCCTTCCCGGACCACAGGTCCACGCCGACGGCGCGCCCGGAGGGGAGCCGTCTGGCCGCCTCGATCAGCACCGCGCCGCGACCGCAGCCCAGGTCCAGCAGTTCCTCGTCGCCCTTCAGGCCGGCCGCGTCGAGTTCCCGCGCCCAGACGCTCAGCTTGCCGCACAGTGTGGTGTGCAGGTAGACGCCGGTGTGGGCGAGCAGTGCCGTCCCGGCGGTGAGCAGCGCGGCCCGCCCGGACCGCCACCGGCCGGCGGCCAGGTAGCAGGCCGCTGCGGCGGCGCCGAGTGTCGCCGGGAAGGCCGGTGCGTCGACGCCGTACCGGGGCCGTCGGAGGGGCGGCTGTGGTGAGTCGTTCCGGTTCTTGGACATGCCCGGAGCGTCGCAGGCGCAGCCGGCCGCGGTCTTGGAGAAATGTTCCCGCCACGGCCGGTGCCACCGGCCGCGCACCGGATGCGCGTGGATGCTGCGCTACGAAGGGGAGAGGTAGGCGGGCGCGGCCCACGCGACGTCGTCGACCGTGAGCCAGGGGGCGGCCGCGACGGCGGTGGGGGTCACTCCGGCGAAGGCCAGGATGTCCCGGTGGAGGTGGGACTGGTCGACGTAGCCGGCCTCCGCCGCCACCAGTGCGGCGGTGTGCCCGGCGGCGAGGCGGTGGGCCGCGTGGTCGAAGCGGACGAGCCGGGCGGCGCGCTTGGGGGTGAGGCCGATCTGGGAACGGAACCGGGACCACAGCCGCTTACGGCTCCAGCCGGCCTCGGCCGCCAGCTGGTCGACCCGGACCCCGCCGCGGTTCCGCACCATCTGTTCCCAGACGAAGGCGACTTCGGGATCGACCGCAGGGCCGGCCTGGTGCCGCCGGGCGAGCGCGGCGTCCGCGATCGCGAACCGGTCGTCCCAGGACCGGGCGGCGTGCAGCCGCTCCTCGATCCGGGCGGCGTCGCGGCCCCAGAGGTCGCCGAGGGAGACCACCGTCCCGCCGAGCTCCGCGGAGGCGCCGAGGACGGCGTGCGCGACCACCGGTGACAGCCGCAGCTGCAGGCACTCGATGCCGCGGCCGTGCCCCCGGACGCCGCTGGGCGCGAGTCCGACGACGACGCTGCCGCTCTGCTGCCGGCCGGTGGTGTCGCCGACGGTGAGCGGCCCGTCGCCGACGTCGAGGGCCACCGTGACGGCCGGGTACGGGACCACGCCCAGGTCGACGAGGTCCGTGCCGCGGGCGCGGAACCCGGCCATACCGACGCCCCGCAACCGGCCCGGCCGTGACGGGGTCGCGATGTGCCAGGGCGTCGCGGCGGCAGGGGCCGGCTCGGCGGATCGCATGCCGCCAAGCTACGCGACATTCGTCCAAGACACGAGGCCGGAGCCGCGTCGACACTGACGGCACCTGCAAGTCCCTTACTGGAGAGGACCGTTCGTGATGCCTTCATCGATCGACCCGTTCACCTCGGCCGTCGGGCTCGCCGCGGCCATCCGCCGGAAGGAGGTGAGCCCGGTCGAGGTGGCCGACCGCTGTCTCGAACGGATGGACGCGCTCGACCCCCGGCTGAACGCCTTCTGCCACCGGGCCGACGACGACGTCCGCAAGGCGGCGTCCGCCGCGGCCGATGCCGTGGCACGGGCCGCGTGCGCCGAGGACCTCCCGCCGTTCCTCGGCGTCCCGCTGCCGGTCAAGGACCTGCTGGACGTGGCGGGTTGGCCGACCACCCACGGGTCCGCCGGGGCCGGGACAGCGCCGGCCGCGGCGTCGGACCGGGTCGTGCAGCGGTTGGTGGACGCGGGGTTCGTCCTGCTCGGCAAGACCACCACGTCCGAGTTCGGCGCCCTGCCCTTCACCGAGTCCGAGGCGTTGGGCATCTCGCGCAACCCGTGGGACCAGGACCGGACGCCGGGCGGGTCGTCGAGCGGAGCGGGCGTTGCCGTCGCGGCCGGGATGGCGCCGATCGCCCACGCCGAGGACGGCGGCGGGTCGATCCGCATTCCCGCCTCGTGCAACGGCCTCGTCGGGCTCAAGCCCACCCGTGGCCTGGTCACCAACGGGACCGTCAGTGTGGAGGGTCTCGGCACCAGCGGGGTGCTCACCCGCACGGTCGCCGACACCGCGGCCGCCCTCGACGTGCTGGCCCGGCACGATCCGGCCGCGTGGTGGTCCCCGCCGGCTCCGGCCCGGTCCTTCGCCGGCGCGGTGGAGGCGGACCTGTCGGCCGGGCTGCGGATCGGTGTGCTCACCGACTCCCCGGTCGACGGGATAGCCGTCGACCCGGCGTGCACGGCCGCCGTCGACCTCGCGCTCCGGACCCTCGAATCGGCCGGTCACCACGTCGTCGACACCCGGCTTCCGCTGCCCCCGACGGACGAACTGGTCGCGTCGTTCACGATGTTGTGGAACGTCGGCGGCGCCGGGATCGCGCTCGCGGACCCGGACCGTGTCGAGCCCCACAACCGTGCCCTGCGGGACGCGGCCCGCTCGATCGACTCGTGGGCCTACGCGGAAGGGGTGAAGCGGGCCCAGCAGTTGTCGCGGCGCATCGTCGAAGGCTTCGTCGCCGGGTTCGACCTCCTCGTGACGCCCACGATGGCCTGTCTCCCGCCGCTGGTCGGTGCCTGGCGGGCGGGCACCGGCGACGATCCCCTGACGGCGCTGCGGAACAGCTACCCGATGGGGGTGTTCACCTCGGTGTTCAACATCACCGGCCAGCCGGCGATCTCGGTGCCCCTGCACCAGGACGACGCCACCGGTCTGCCCGTGGGTGTCCAGATCGTCGCCGCGCCGTGGCGGGAGGACCTCCTGCTCCAGGTGTCCCGTCTCCTCGAACTCGCCCACCCGTGGGCCCACCGCCGGCCGTCCGTCGGCTGACGGTGGGGCCCCCGGGGGGGGGGGGCCGGCCGGGCCCCCCGCCCCCCCGCCCCCCCCCCCGCCCCCCGGCGCCGCCGCGCGCGCGCGGA
>NZ_JBEYVJ010000051.1:0-35476 GCF_040643935.1 Kitasatospora sp. NPDC047058
CCCGCACCCGTGCACGCCCCCGGCGGCCCGCCGCACCCGGGGGCCCCGGCGCACCCCGCGCCGCCGCAGAGCCACCCGGCGGCCGGGCAGCCCCACCCTGTGCCGTCGTCCCACCCGGGGCAGGAGACACCCGTGGCCCAGCCCGACCCGCAGCCGCAGGCGCGCAAGCAGCGCGGTGGTCGCAACCTCCAGGCCGCGATAGGCGTGGGGGTAGGCCTCGGCGCGGTGATCATCGCTTCGCTGTTCGTCGTCAAGGCACTGTTCCTCGTCGTGGTGATGGCGGCCGCGTCGGTCGGCGTCTGGGAGCTGACCAGCCGGCTGTCCGAACGCAAACAGATCAAGGCGCCGCTGGTCCCGCTGGTCGCGGGCGGCATCGCGATGATCGCCACCGGCTACTGGTCGGGCGTGCAGTGGGCTGCGGCCTCGCTGGCGCTGACCGGGCTGGCGGTCATGGTCTGGCGGATGGCCGAGCCGCCGGAGAACTACCTCCGGGACATAACGGCGGGTGTGTTCACCGCCTTCTACGTGCCGTTCCTGGCCACCTTCGTGGCCCTGATGCTGGCGGCCGACGACGGCCCCCAGCGGATCGTGCTCTTCCTCATCGTCACGATCTGCAGCGACACCGGCGCGTACGCGGTGGGCTACAAGTTCGGGAAGACCAAGCTGGCGCCGACGATCAGCCCCGGCAAGACCCGCGAGGGCCTGGCCGGCGGCATCGGCCTGTCGATGCTGGCGGGCGCCCTGCTGATGCAGCTGATCATCGACGACGGCAGCTGGTGGCAGGGCCTGATCCTGGGCGGCTGCGCGGCGGTCACCGCGACCCTGGGCGACCTGGGCGAGTCGATGATCAAGCGCGACCTCGGCATCAAGGACATGGGCACGCTGCTGCCCGGCCACGGCGGCATCATGGACCGGCTGGACTCGCTCCTGCCGACCGCCCCGGTGGTCTGGCTGCTGCTGGCGGCCTTCGTCGGCAGCTGACCTCCCGGCACCGAGCAGGGCCCCGGACGCCTGGCGTCCGGGGCCTTCGCCGTTCGGGGCCTTCGCCGTCCGGCGACCCCCGCGGCGTCTGCGACACTGGAACAACCATGCCTAAGCCCGGAGAACACTGACGGGTGAAGCAACGAAGGGCCCTCTACCAGCGGATTTACCGCCAGTAGGGGGCCCTCGCGCATGCCCTGGGCCGTCCCTGGGCCGTCAGGTGGTCGGTTCGCCCGGCAGGAACAGCCGGTCGACGGCCTTCCGGGCCCGGTCCTGGCTGTTCGGCATGAGGTGGGCGTACACCCGGAGCGTCAGGGCCGGATCGGCGTGGCCCAGGTAGTCGCTCACGGCCCGGATGCTCTCGCCGGCATCCAGCAGCACTGAGGCGTAGAAGTGCCTCAGGGCGTGCATGCCGTGCTCGCGCGCTGAGGCGTAGGGCTCACCCTTGCGGGGCGTGGGGATGAGGCCGGCCGCCGCGATTGCGGGCTTCCAGTCCTGGAGGTTGAAGTTGCTTCGCCAGACCAGTCCATCGGCGGTGTTGCTGAACAGCAGCCGGAAGGTGACCGGCGGCCCGTCCGGGGTCTTCCACGGAAGTGTGACCGGCACGGGCTTGCAGGCATCCATGTGGGCCCGGACGGCAGAAGCCACGGAGCGGGGGAGCGGCACGTCTCGCTCCTTGTTGCACTTCGGCGGGGCGAACACCGCCTTCCCTCGGATCTGCTTTACCTGGCGGAGCACACGGACCGTTCCTGCTTCGAAGTTGAGCGCGTCATCTTCCGCGAGACCGATGATCTCGCCCTGCCGTAACCCGCACCCGGCCCCGAGGTCGGCCATGGCCTGGTAACGATCGGGCAGGGCGGCACGGACCTTGAAGACCTGCTCGGGCAGCCACGGCACGACCCGGCGTGCCTCGGTGGCCGGCGGCCGGACCGACTTGGCGCCGCACGGATTGCGGCTCAACAGCCCGTCGTCCACAGCAGCAGACAGGACCGCCCGTACGTCCGAGTAGATGTTCCGGGCGTACCCGCCCGAGATCGGGCTCAGCTCCAGTTCCTTCACCAGTTCCTGGATGTGGGACGGCCGGAATGAGCCGAGCGGTCGGCGACCGATCCGGGGGAACGCGTGTAGGCGCAACCTGGTCTCCACCAGAACCTGACTGGCCGGGTCGGTGGTCTGAGCCTTGAGCCACCGCTCCGCGAACTGTTGGAACGTCGTCCGGGACGCCTTCGGGTCGATGTACTCACCGCGAGCCATGTCGGCTTCGATGTTGGTCAGCCAGTCCTCCGCCAACCGCTTCTGGCGGTCGGGGAAGCTCTTGGACTTCTCGGTGCCGTCGGGCCCGATGTACCGGGCGCGGTAGCGCATGCCGGTGCCGTGGCGGTCGGTGCGGACGCGGCGGGGCTTGCCGTCGGGGCCGGGTTCGGTCTTGTACCAGCGGTCTTGGATGTGTCCGGCCATGGGCCAGCTCCTTGTGGTGGGCGTGAGTGGGGCGTTCTGGGCAGGGAGGGAGGCGCCGGCGGCGGGGATCGGGCCGTTTCCGGGGCTTCGGGGTGCCGTCAGGCGGCGCCTCCCTGCCTCCCTGCGGTGCTGTTCCTGCTGGTCAGGGCAGGGAAGGGCGTCAGGGAGGCAGTCAGGGAGTTCTCCCTGCCTCCCTGGCGCCTCCCTGAGGGTTCAGGCGGCCTGGTGGGTCTGTTCGGTGACCCATTGGGCGACGGCGTCGGGGTGGTAGCGGAGGTGCCGGCCGACGCGGAAGCCGGGCGGGCCGGTGCGCTTGCGGCGCCACTGGTAGACGGTCTCCAGCGGGACGCCGAACAGTGCGGCGACGTCCTCCGGGGTGAGGAAGCGGGTGGGCAGGGGCACCACGGCGGGCGGGGTGGCGGCCGGGGCTTGCCGGTTGGCCAAGGTGTTCTCCTGGGGTTGGCTGCGGTGGGTGACGGCGTCAGGGGTGTCAGCGAGGCCGTCAGAGGTGTCAGAAGGCCGCCCGGTGGGCTGATGGGTGCGGTCTGGAGGGCGTCAGGGCCGTCAGAACGGCTTCCGGGCTGGGTGTCAGGAGCGTCAGGAAGGGGGCGTCAGGGCCGTCAGAAGAGGTGTCAGACGGGGGTTTCTCGCGCGCGTGTGCGCGTTGTCCTAGGGATCTGGCCGTCAACGGCGTCAGACGGTTTCTGACGCTTGGGGCCTGACAGTTGGGGTTTGCCTCTACGTGACGGAGGGTGATCTCCCACCCACCCCCCACCCGGCCGGAGAACGTCCTCCCGGGCCCCTGAGCGGCTGGGGGAGGGCTTGGGAGGTGGGTGGGGGTGGGTGGGGGGAGATCCGGAAACCGTTGCCGGTGACCCCTAGCGACCGCCGGAGGGGTGCCGGGCCTGGTTCGGGCGGGTTGCGGGGGTCGGCCGGCTGGGGCGCTAGACGCTGGGTGGCTGGTCGCGGCGGGGTTCGGCCGCTAGCGAGGTTGCTAGGCCTAGCGAGGGGTGACGCTGGGCCTGGCGGCTGTAGGGCGTCGTGGCGGCCAGCGCGGTCTTGGCCGGCATCCCCTTCCGGGGAGGGGCTAGATCTTGGGCTGGATGTAGACGCTAGACGGCTGACCTGCGCATCTAGCGCTTCTAGGCGGTCTGCCGGGCGGTGGGGGAGGGGCTGAGAACCGGGTACTCCCCCAGGGCCTGGCGGTGGTCCTCGGTCAGGTCGGGGACTTGGTGGGGAGCGTGCCCGGGGCGTCGTGGCGGCCGGTGGGACGTCCCGCTTTCTGGGCGGCCGGGCAGGGTGGTCGGCGGGTGTGCGGGTCATTGGTGGGGCTCCGTTCTGTGGTGCCAGAGGGTTCAAGATCAGGTGCCAGCGGGGGTGACAGGCGGGGTGACAGGCACCGACTGTCGGTCTCGCGCGCGCGTTACCTGGGGAAATCGGGCCCGGTGACAGTCACCGACTGGCGCCTGTCACCTGACGGGCAGCCCGGCCGGCGGGCCGGTGGTGATTGTCCCGGGGGTGGTCCGGAAAGGCCGGAAAGCCCGGAAAGGGGTTTGAGCTGGGGTTTTGTGTGGCGGAAAGTGGTCCGCGATGGTCCGGAAAGGGTCCGGGAGGATGGGCGGCCGGGGTGTTGCGGACCCCTTTGCGGACCATTCCGGACCACTTTCCGCCAGGTGTTTGGGCAGGTCAGGGGGCTTTACGGCCTTTCCGGCCTTTCCGGACCGCCTGTCAGGCGGGCGGGGCGTAGAGGTAGACGGTCTGCTGGCGTCCGCCGGTGGCGACGGGGACGGCGGCGAAGCCGGGAAGCTGGCACAGGCGGGCGGTGACGTCGGTGCGCTGGGTGGCGTTGAGCCGCTTCAGGAGCACCTGTACTTGGCTCTGCGTCATCCCGGACGGCCCGGCGGTTTTGACCGCGTTGAGGAGCTTGTCCAGGTGCGGGTCACCGGTGCTGGCGGCGGCGGCCGGTCCGAGGATGTGGGCGGCGCTTGCGCGGGCGTACCGCACGAGGGCCCAGGCGGCGCGGAGGTGGGTTTCGCCGATGCGGTCGGTGTGGTCGAGCAGGGCGTAGACCATGGCGGTGCGCTTGGCGTAGGGGGCGGCGCGGGCGGTGAACTCCCCGATGGGGCCTTCGTCGTTCTCGTCGCCGCACAGGGCCGGGTAGACCTCCTCGCGCCAGAGCTGGGCGGCGTCCGGGGTGAGCTGCACCTCGCCGACGCGGCGGGCGTCCGTGAGGACGGTCTTCCACGCGGTGGCGAGGTTGTCGACCAGCGCGTCGGGGGCGCCTACGCCGTCAGGGTCGAGCAGGTTGCGGTGGACGAAGACCGGCAGGAAGCGGTTGTAGGTGCCGCCGGCCATCTCGGCGTCCTGCATCTTGGCCCGCAGCTCACGCGGGGAGATGTGGCCGATGACGGCGATGTGCGGGGCGGTGGCGTGCAGGGCGTCCCGGTTCATCACGCCCAGGTCCTCGCCGTTCCAGGCCTGTCGCAGGATGCCGCTCAGCGACGAGCCTTCCCGCCGGCCGCGGGCCATGGTGACGCCGTACTCCGACTCCACGACCCACAGTCGCTTGTCGACCACGCCGGCGTCCTTGTCGCCGTCCCCGTCGCGCACCATCTCGATCAGGCCCTCGCCGGAGGACAGCCCGGAGCGGGTGTTGCAGGCGATGAAGTCCGGCACGGCGGCCTTGAACAGCCGCTTCGCGGTGTTGGTACCCGCGCCTTTGCGGCCGGCAGCGGTGGCGCCGACGGTGAGGGCCCAGATCAGGGCGGGGTGGCGGTCGTTGCCGATCCACATGAACGGCCCCGGGCCGATCGCGGCGCCACCGGCGGACAACAGGTTCACCAGGACGCCGACGGGGTCGGCTTCGGTGGTCGGGTCGAGGTCGCGGACGGTGTCCCCGACCCAGCCGCAGAACACCTCCGGGTCCGGCACCGGGCCCGGCCGCGTGGGGCGGTCGACGCCCGGCGACGGGTCGTACAGCGGGTTCGGGGCGGTGGATGGTCGGCCGTCGGGGGCGGTGGCCAGGTGGAGTTCGACGGGCATCAGGCGCTCTCCGCAAGCTCGGTGGTGTCGGGCAGGTCGGCCTGCCGGCCGTCGGGAAGGTGGTGGCGGTGCCAGCCGGGCTGTCCGGGGATGGCGACCGGCGGCCAGCCGGGGGAGGCGGTGACGGGCCGGTGGGCGGCCTTGGCGGCGCGGGTGCGCTGGTCGGCCAGTTCCAGGGCGGTGGGGTGGTTGGACCAGGCCCGCACGTCCCGCACCAGGCGTTGCCAGGACGCTTCGTCCTCGGCCACCCACGCGGCCCGTGCCCGCTCACCGAGCGCCAGGTCCGTGCGCAGGGCGCAGTGGATGCGCAGAGGGGCGTCCTCGGCTTCCTGACGCCACGCCTCGGCGGCCGTGATGAGCGCGGCTTCCCGGCGCGGGTCGCCGGCCGGGAGGGCGGCGAACGCGGGCGAGCCGTAGATCGGGATACCGGTCGGCTGGCCCCACCTGTCGATCACCACCGCCGGAACGATGCGCTGGAGCGTCTTCAGGAACCGGTCGGCCGCCCACCGGGCGGTGGCGCGGTGCGCGTCCCGCATCGGCGCCGGCAGAACGATCGGGTCGGGCAGGACTTCAGGCACGCCCCCGTCCGTTTCAACGACACCGTCCGGCGTTTCAGCGGCGCCAGCGCCGGGGGTGTTCACCGGTCGGCGAGCGGCGTTCACGGCGCCGTCGGCGACGCCCACCGGCGGGCCCGTTTCAGGTCCGTCCGGTGTCGTTTCAGGGGCGCGGGCCGGGGCTTCAACGGCACTGCCGAATGCTTCGGCGGCGCGGTGAACGGTCAGGTGAACGGCCGCCTGAACGGTGCTTGCGGCGGGGCCGGTTTCAGGGCTGCGGTCGGCCGTTTCAGTCGCGCGGGCCGGGGTTTCAGGTCCGGGTGGTGGCGGTTCGGGGGCGCGGGAGTCGGCCCCGTTCTTGCTGGTCACAGCTACTCCTGCATGGGTCGGGAGTCGGGCTGGAGTCGGGGCGCTCACCGGTGAACGGCCGGGATGTTCACCGGTGAGCGAGTCGGGTAGCGGTCGGCTTGTGATGCCTGGTCAGCGGGCGACCGATGCCTGAGGGGAAGGGGCGGAAAGCGCTTCCCTTGGCGCGGGAACGGTCGGCGGTGAGCGCCGGTGAACGCGTTCGGGAGTCGGGTGAACAGTCGGGTGTTCACCGATGGGCGCGGGCCCTTGAAGGTCGGCCGACTGCGGTTGAAATGGGGCCGCCGACCGGTCGGGTGAGCGCCCGGTGAGCGCTCACCCGGAGACGCGTTAGGCGGCGAGTCGCTGGGTACTCGAACCGGAGAGGGCCAGGGCGGTGCCGGCGGCGGGCGGCTGCGGGGCGGTGACACCAAAGATGCGGGTCACGGCGGCGCCCAGCCGGACCGCGAAGTCCTGCAGGTTGGACTCCCGGCAGCCGGTGTAGATGTCCATGGCCATGTCCGCGAAGTCCTCGGCCGCGTCCAGGTTGGTCTGCGCCATCGCGAACCACAGGCAGCCAACGATCTTCGCCTCGTTGCCGCTCTCCAGGTCCTCGCGCATCAGCAGCGCGCCCGGGGTGAACAACAGGCGGCCGAGGATCTCCGCGAAGGACAGGTGCATGGTCATCTGCACCGCCACACGCGGGGCTGTCTCGGTCACCTCGGGCTCTCCCCACACGTCCACGAAGGTGCGGACGGAGCCGATGGTCAGTGGCTGGGCGGCGAGCGATCCGTGCATGATGGAACTCCCTTCACTGGGGCGTGGAGCGGCGTGCTGACTTGGCGGTTGGATACGCCGCTCCACAGCTGTTTTGGAAGCCGTGCTGTGACACCTATGCTGACCTAGGTGTATCAACCTGTCAAGCGAATGGGTCTAGGTGTATTAGCTCGTGTCAGCGGATACGCTGGCCCTATGACTGTCTCCACCGATGACCATCGCGCCCCCTATGTCCAGGTCGCCGACGCACTCCGGGAGGAGATCCGCTCCGGGAAGCTCCAGCCGGGCCAGAAGCTGCCGTCTGCGCGACAGCTGGCCGATCGGTTCCAGGTCGCGGTGATGACCGCGTCGAGTGGCGTCCGGGTGCTTCGAGAGGAGGGTCTTGTGTCCTCGACTCAGGGACGCGGGACGTTCGTTCGCCGCCCGGACGACCCTGCTCCCGTGCCGCTTGCTGCCGGGCCGGCCGACGCCACGGCCGACCGAGTGGCCGCGCTCGAAGCCCAGGTCGAGCAGCTGGCGGAGCGGCTGGCTGCTGTAGAGGCCTTGCTGGAGGATCGGTCCGCGCAACTTCGATAGCTGACGAGGAGTCAATGTGGCCTTTGGTGTCATGGTGCTGGCTGCCTTCCGTCCGGTAGGTTCCGTCCCTGGCGCAGTCAGCAAATCGCAGCTCACGGTAGTGATTACAGGCTGAGAGTCGATCACTCACAGGTCACTCACAGGCACAATCAGGGGGACGAGATGCCAAGCGAGTCACCGCAGCCAGCCGAGCCGTTTATTGCAGAACTCAAGCGCTGGCGGGACGTTCGCGGGCTCTCACAGTCAGCCCTGGCCAAGGCCGTCGGCTACACACCCTCGTACGTCTCGAAGGTGGAAAGCGGCCAGCAGCGGCCCTCTCGGTCATTTGCCGAGCAAGCCGACCGGGTGTTGCATGCCGGCGGTGCGCTTCGGCGGGTGTTTGCCGAGATCGAGACTCAGGGGCGGCCGGAGCCAGCGACTCATCAGGCAGTTGCGGACCCGTCGGCCGGAGAGGCTCAGCCAGCGAGCCTGATCGTGCGACACGAGGACGCCGAGCTGCACTACGACGGTCGGACTTATCGGGCGACCCAGCGTCGCCAGCTGTACAACGCGAGCCCGGACCCGATCACCCGGTATCTGATCCGGATCTCGGTCGATCGCTTCCCTGGCAACCCTGAGCGCTCCAATCGCCACTACAGGGAGAACCCCCTCACGTGGGAGGAGATCGACCTAAGCGCCACCGTCGGCAGTGAACCCGTAGGCTGGCGCGTTCAGCACGATCGAGACTCTTTCAAGGAGCTCTGGCTCCTCTTCGAGAACGACTACGGCCGGTACCCGCTCTATCCGGGCGAGACGACCTGGATCGAGTACTCCTACACGGTGAGCGATGACAAGTGGGGGAACTGGTTCCAGCGCGCAGTTCGGCTGCCCACACAGCGACTGAGCGTCCGGCTCAACTTCCCCACCGACCTCGACCCGGCAGTCTGGGGCACCGAGACCACCATGACGGCCGCAGCGTTCCCCTTCCGGACCGCGATCCGGCAGGACTCCGATGGGGATCGACGCGTGTACTCCTGGACCACTGACGATCCACCGCTCCACGCCCGCTTTCGCCTGGAGTGGAAGTTCCGCGCCCGCCCTGACCACGAGGAGGCCAGGCCACCGATGTCCGTCACCACTGCCAGCGAGAAGATGCGGTCTATTGGCGTAGTCCAGGCAGGAGACCCGATCCTCACCAGCCGGGCCCGACCGTTCGACCTGCCAGTTGAGGCTGAGGACGTCCGGCGGGTGGTTGCTGAGCTGAACGCGGCCGCCGTGCGGGCCGCCGGCATCCACGTCTTCAGCAAGGGGATGGGTGTAGCTGCGCCTCAGCTCGGCATCGACCGGGCGGCGGCGATCGTCCGGACCGCCGACGGCGAGACCATCACGCTCCTGAACCCCCGTGTGATCGAGGAGTCCGCCGAGAACGATGAACAGTACGAGGGCTGCTGGAGCTTCTTCGACGTGCGCGGAGTTGTCCCCAGGCCGCGAGCCATCACGGTCGAACACCAGGAGATCGACGGACAGCGTCGGATCACCATCTTCGAGGACGCCGTCGCGCGCCTGGTCGCCCACGAGATCGACCACCTGGAGGGTGTCCTGTACACGGCCCGGATGCGGCCCGGTGCCGAGCCGATCCCCGTCTCCGAGTACCGGGGGACCGGTCAGAGCTGGGCCTATGGAGCGGACGGCCGATGATCGGGCCCGATGGGAACCGTTCCGAGCACGGTGGGGAGTCAGTCGCATCGGCCTGGGAGCACCTGGCCGCTGTGGCTGCCTCATGGGACGAACGGCGAGGCGGGGCCTCCACAAAGTCCTGGGTGCCGCCCATCCTGGGCGCCCTGGTCCAAGCGGCGCGGAGCAGCTCGCTCGGCTGCTTCTACCCCTTCACGAGTCACGCGCGCCTGTGTTTCAGCACCGGTCCGGCCCACTGGCTGGCAGAAGGTGAGGTCCTTCCCATCTGCATCGCGCTGCACCCAGAGAGCCGCTACGTAGTCGCTTACAAGCACGCCCCGACCGAGATCGTGCTCGAAACGACTAGCGCGGAAGAGGCCGTGATGGTAGCGGTCCGGGTGATTGAGGGGCGCCTCCAGCTATAGGGTCCGGGACTGCGTTTGGGCCGCCTGTGGGCCGTCCGAGGGTGGCCAGCGATGACAGATGACAGCCAGCGCTGAGTCCTCCACCCCTTGTAGCGCGGGGGTCAGCCCTCGGCGTCTGCGACACTGGAACAACCATGCCTAAGCCCGGAGAACTCACCTTTGTCGCGCCGCGCGGCGCAAAGCCCCCGCGACACCTCGCCGACCTGAGCCCCGCCGAGCGCAAGGAGGCCGTCGCCGAGCTGGGCGAGCAGCCGTTCCGCGCGAAGCAGCTCTCCAACCACTACTTCGGCCGGATGTCGAACGACCCGGCGAACTGGACGGACATCCCCGCGACCAGCCGGGAGAAGCTCACCGGCGGCCTGCTGCCCGAGCTGATGTCGGTGGTCCGGCACGTCTCGTGCGACGACGACACCACCCGCAAGACGCTGTGGAAGCTGTTCGACGGCACGCTCGTCGAGTCGGTGTTGATGCGGTACCCCGACCGGGTCACCATGTGCATCAGCTCCCAGGCCGGCTGCGGCATGAACTGCCCGTTCTGCGCGACCGGCCAGGCCGGGCTGACCCGCAACCTCTCCACCGCCGAGATCGTCGAGCAGATCGCGGCCGGGATGCGCGCGCTCAAGGCCGGCGAGATCCCCGGCGGCGAGGCCCGGCTGTCCAACGTCGTCTTCATGGGCATGGGCGAGCCGCTGGCCAACTACAACCGGGTGCTGGCTGCGATCCGCCGGCTCACCGACCCGGCGCCGGACGGCTTCGGCCTCTCCCAGCGCGGCATCACCGTCTCCACCGTCGGCCTCGTCCCCGCGATGAACCGGCTCGCCGACGAGGGCCTGTCCTGCCGGCTGGCGCTGTCGCTGCACGCCCCGGACGACGAGCTGCGGGACGAGCTGGTGCCGGTGAACACCCGGTGGAAGGTCGCCGAGGTCCTGGACGCGGCGTGGAACTACGCGGAGAAGTCCGGCCGCCGGATCTCCATCGAGTACGCGCTGATCAAGGACATCAACGACCAGGCGTGGCGGGCGGACCTGCTCGGCCGGCTGATCAAGAACCACCGGGTGCACGTCAACCTGATCCCGCTGAACCCGACCCCGGGCTCCAAGTGGACGGCCTCCCGGCCCGAGGACGAGCGCGAGTTCGTCCGCCGGCTCCAGGCGCACGGCGTGCCGACCACCGTCCGCGACACCCGCGGCCAGGAGATCGACGGCGCCTGCGGCCAGCTCGCCGCGGCCGGCTGACCGCAGCGGCAGGACAGGCAAGACAGGCAAGACGGGCGGGACGGGCGGAACAGCTGGCACCGGCCGGCCGGAGCGGCCGCCGGCTCAGCGGAGCCCGGCGGCCGCCAGGACGGCGGTCAGCCCGCCGGTGGCCAGCAGCACCGTGCCGACCGCCAGGGTCCGCAGCGCCACCGCCCCGGCCAGCAGCCGGGGCGCGGCGCCGAGCCGCAGCAGCGCGTCGGCGACGTCCCGGCGGGCGGTGCGGAGCTCGGCCAGCCGGACCACCACGGCGGCGGCCGTGCAGCCCAGCACCAGGCAGGCCTCGACCGCGGGCAGGGCGTCGGCGCTGCCGGGCGTGCCGATCCAGTAGCGGATGGTGGTGAGCACCAGCGCGAGCGCCAGGGCGAGCACGGCCAGCGGCGGCCCGAGCCGCCGGGCCTGGGCGGTCAGCCCCCGTCCGGCCAGCAGCCGCAGCGGGGTCGGCCGGCCGAGCGCGAGCAGCCGGCCGGCCCAGGAGAGCAGCGGGCCGGTGAGCAGGGCGAGGCCGAGGGCGCTCGCCGCCCAGCCGCCGAGGGCGGCGGTGCTGGTGGTGCCGAGGCCGGCCGGCAGGTGGATCGGCCGGCCGTCGACGGCGGCGCCGGGCCGCAGGGCGATCAGCTCCAGCGCGAGGCCGATCACCGTCAGGCCGACCGGCACCGCGATCCGCCACGGGCCGAAGCCGGTCCGGGCGGGCCGGGGGCGGCCGGGCAGCGTCTCGGCGACCGGCACCGCCCCGGCCGCGGCGGCCCCGGCGGTCAGCGGGACCAGCGCGAGCAGGGTGACCGGCGCGGCGGCCGGCAGCCGGACGCCCATGCCGAGGTCGGCGGCGAGCGAGGGCCCGGCGATGTCGTTGCGCAGGACCAGGAAGAGCAGCAGGGTCAGCGCCGAGCCGAGGGCGCAGGCCAGCGCGACCTCGCCGGCGATCAGGGCGCGGATCCGGGCCGCCCCGGCACCGGCCGCGGTGAGGCCGGTGATCCGCTCGGGGCGCTGGGCGGGCACCGCCCGGGCGGCCACGGCGCCGAACCAGGCGACGGCGGCCAGCGGCGGCAGGCACCAGAGCAGGCGGGCGACGGTGCCGGCGCCGCCGGGCGGGCCGCTCATCGCCCGGCCGAGGGCTCTCAGGAGGAAGGCGGCGACGACCGCGCCGGCCACGGCGGTGAGCAGCCAGCGGCCGAGGTCGAGCACCCGGTAGCCCCGGGCCAGACGGAGATAGAACACGTCGACTCTTTCAGCGGCGGGGCGGCGTCAGCGGCGGGTGGCCGACACGGCGGACGCCCCGGCGGTTCCCGGCGCGGCGGTGGTTCCGGCCGTCCCGGCCGGGGCCGTGGTGGTGCGCGGCACGGGCGCGGCGGGCGCGGCCAGCCGTCCGTCGACGAGGGCGACGGCACGGTCCGCGAACCGGACGAGCTCGGGGTCGTGGGTGGCCAGCACGAGCGTGAGCTGGTGCGAGCGCGCCGCACTGGTCAGTATCCGCAGGACCTGGTCGGCGGCCTCGCGGTGCAGCGGGGCGGTGGGGTCGTCGGCGAAGACGACCGGCGGGAGCGGGGCGAGCGCGCGGGCGACGGCGATCCGCTGGCGCTGGCTCTGGACCAGCCGGTCGGGCCGCAGCCGGGCGGTGCCGCCGACGTCCAGGCGCTCCAGCCACTCGTCGGCGGCGGTGTACGCGGCCTTGTCGCCGGCTCCGGCCAGCAGCAGCGGCAGCGCGACGTTCTCCCGGGCGGTCAGTTCGGGCACCAGGTGCGGTTCGGAGCCGACGAAGCCGAAGCGGTCCCGGCGCAGCCGTTCGCGGCCGGACCGGCCGAGGGTGTGGACGGGGGCGCTGTTGAACCAGACCTCGCCCTCGTCGACCGGGAGGAGGGCGGAGAGACAGCCGAGCAGGGTGCTCTTGCCGGAGCCGCGCGGGCCGGTGACGGCCAGCACCTCGCCCTCCCGGACGCCGAGCGAGATTCCGCGCAGGGCGGGGGTGCCGTGATGGGACTTGACGATCCCCCGGGCCCACAGCACGTCGTTGTCAGGCGGGGCCGCTGACATGAGGTTCCATCCTGGGTGGCCGCAGGGATATGACAGTCGTCAGATTAGAACGATCGGGACCGGTCGCGGGTGCGGCGCACTGGCCCATCAGGGGCAAATCACCCGCAATCAGGCGTGTTTGGCCGGAGTGATCTGCCGAAAACACCGAAGGGCGGCCCCGCGGGAAGCAGGACCGCCCTTCGGCGGAGGGTGGGGAAGGAGGATCAGGTGATCAGAGCTTCGCCCACGCGTCGGTGAGGCTGGTCCGCAGGATCTGCTCGATCTCGTCGAAGGTCGACTGGTCGGAGATCAGCGGCGGGGCCAGCTGGACGACCGGGTCGCCACGGTCGTCGGCGCGGCAGTACAGGCCGTTGTCGAAGAGCGCCTTCGACAGGAAGCCGTAGAGCACGCGCTCGGTCTCCTCGTCGTTGAAGGTCTCCTTGGTGACCTTGTCCTTGACGAGCTCGATGCCGTAGAAGTACCCGTTGCCGCGGACGTCGCCGACGATCGGCAGGTCGCGCAGCTTGCTCAGGGTGCCCAGGAAGCGCGACTCGTTGTCGAGCACGTGCTGGTTCAGGCCCTCGCGCTCGAAGATGTCGAGGTTGGCGAGCGCCACGGCCGAGGAGACCGGGTGGCCGGCGAAGGTGTAGCCGTGCAGGAAGGTGTTGTCACCCTTGTAGAACGGCTCGGCGATGCGGTCCGAGATGATCGTGGCGCCGATCGGGGAGTAGCCCGAGGTCATGCCCTTGGCGCAGGTGATCATGTCCGGCACGTAGCCGAACTTGTCGGCGCCGAACATGGTGCCGAGGCGGCCGAAGGCGCAGATGACCTCGTCCGAGACCAGCAGCACGTCGTGGCGGTCGCAGATCTCGCGCAGGCGCTGGAAGTACCCGGGCGGCGGCGGGAAGCAGCCACCGGCGTTCTGCACCGGCTCGACGAAGACGGCGGCGACGGTCTCGGGGCCCTCGAAGAGGATCGCCTCCTCGACCTGGTCGGCGCACCAGCGGCCGTAGGCCTCGGGGTCGACGGTGCCGTCGGGGCCCTCGAGGTACTGCGGGGCGCGGTAGATGTTGGTGTTCGGCGCCTTGTGGGTGCCCGGCACCAGCGGCTCGAACGGGGCCTTCAGGCCCGGCAGGCCGGTGATGGACAGGGCGCCCTGCGGGGTGCCGTGGTAGGCGATGGCCCGGGAGATGACCTTGTACTTGGTCGGCTTGCCGGTCAGCTTGAAGTACTGCTTGGCGAGCTTCCAGGCGGTCTCGACGGCCTCGCCGCCACCGGTGGAGAAGAAGACCTTGTTCAGGTCGCCCGGGGCGTAGTTGGCCAGGCGCTCGGCCAGCTCGACGGCCTTCGGGTGCGCGTAGCTCCAGATCGGGAAGAACGCGAGTTCCTTGGCCTGCTTGGCGGCGACCTCGGCGAGCTCGGTGCGGCCGTGACCGGCCTGCACGACGAACAGGCCGGCCAGGCCGTCGATGTACTTCCGGCCCTTGTCGTCCCAGATGTAGGTGCCTTCGCCCTTGACGATCGTCGGCACGGGGGAGTTCTCGTACGACGACATGCGGGTGAAGTGCATCCACAGGTGGTCGTAGGCGGTCTTGGAAAGGTCCTTCTGCGCCGGGTCGGCTGTCATCGGGTGCCCCAGGTGTAGGTCTGTTTCCGGAGCTTCAGGTAAACGAAGCTCTCGGTGCTCCGCACGCCGGGAAGCGCGCGGATGCGCTTGTTGATCATTTCGAGCAGGTGCTCGTCGTCCTCGCAGACCAGTTCGGCCAGGAGGTCGAACGAGCCTGCGGTGCAGACGACGTAGTCGACCTCGTCGAGGGCGGCCAGTGCGTCGGCGACGGGCTCGATGTCGCCCTCGACCCGGATGCCGACCATCGCCTGGCGGGTGAAGCCGACGGTGAGCGGGTCCGTGACGGCGACGATCTGCATCACGCCCTGGTCGAGCAGCTTCTGGACGCGCTGTCGTACGGCCGCCTCGGACAGGCCGACGGCCTTGCCGATGGCGGCGTACGGACGACGCCCGTCCTCCTGGAGTTGCTCGATGATCGCCTTGGAGGCGGCGTCGAGGGGAACGCTGGCGTTCCGGTCGCGGTTGGCCACGCCGCAACTGTGCCTGATCGTTCCCACGTTCGCAAGCGAGGAAACTACTGATTTCGTCGCGATCTTGGAAATCGCGTACGGATTTCATTGCGTGGCCGGACTTGGCCTGTCGAACTCGGCAGTAATCCAGCTACCCTGGCCACGGTACGCGCGCTGCTCCGCAGCGCCGCCCGCGTTCCGCCAAACCAGTGGACCGCGCCGCCTCCGGCGCGGCCACTCGGCGCTCTTCGTCCGTCGCACCCGCCGACGTACCATGGCGCCGGAACTGCAACGCCGCAGGCCCAGACCGAGGAGAGACCCGTGAGCGACCTTCGCACGCTGCGTAACTACATCAACGGTGAGTTCGTCGATGCGGCGGACGGCCGCACCCTCGACATCGTGGACCCCACCACCGGTGAGGTCTACGCGACGTCGCCGCTGTCGGGCGCCTCCGACGTCGATGCCGCCATGGCCGCCGCCGACGCCGCGTTCCCGGCCTGGCGCGACGCCACCCCGAGCACCCGGCAGAAGCTGCTGCTGAAGATCGCGGACGCGGTCGAGGCGCGCGCCGACGAGATCGTCGACGCCGAGGTGCGCAACACCGGCAAGCCGCGCGCGCTGACCCTCTCCGAGGAGATCGGCCCGATGGTCGACCAGATCCGCTTCTTCGCCGGCGCCGCCCGCCTGCTGGAGGGCAAGGCCGCGGGCGAGTACATGGACGGGATGACCTCGATCATCCGCCGTGAGCCGGTCGGCGTCTGCGCCCAGGTCGCGCCGTGGAACTACCCGATGATGATGGCCGTCTGGAAGTTCGCCCCGGCCATCGCCGCGGGCAACACCGTGGTCCTCAAGCCGTCCGACACCACCCCGGCGTCCACCGTGCTGCTGGCCGAGATCATCGGCGGCATCCTCAAGGAGCTGGAGCTGCCGGCCGGCGTCTTCAACGTCATCTGCGGTGACCGCGAGACCGGCAAGCTGATGGTCGAGCACAAGACCCCGGCGATGGCCTCCATCACCGGTTCGGTGCGGGCCGGCATCTCGGTCGCCGAGTCCGCCTCCAAGGACGTCAAGCGCGTCCACCTGGAGCTGGGCGGCAAGGCCCCGGTCGTGGTCTTCGAGGACGCCGACATCGCCGAGGCGGTCGAGGGCATCTCCGTGGCCGGCTTCTTCAACGCCGGCCAGGACTGCACGGCCGCCACCCGCGTGCTGGTGCACGAGTCGATCCACGACGCCTTCGTCGAGGCGCTGGCCAAGGCCGCGGCCGAGACCAAGACCGGTGGCGTGGACGACGAGGACGTGCTCTACGGCCCGCTGAACAACGCCAACCAGCTGAAGCAGGTCGTCGGCTTCATCGACCGTCTGCCCTCGCACGCCAAGGTCGAGGCCGGTGGCCACCAGGTCGGCGACAAGGGCTACTTCTACGCCCCGACCGTCGTCTCCGGCCTGAACCAGGACGACGAGATCATCCAGAACGAGGTCTTCGGCCCGGTCATCACCGTGCAGAAGTTCTCCGACGAGGACCAGGCCGTCGACTACGCCAACGGCGTCGAGTACGCACTGGCCTCCTCGGTGTGGACCAAGGACCACGCCCGCGCCATGCGGATGTCGCGCCGGCTGGACTTCGGCTGCGTGTGGATCAACACCCACATCCCGCTGGTCGCCGAGATGCCGCACGGCGGCTTCAAGAAGTCCGGCTACGGCAAGGACCTCTCCTCCTACGGCTTCGAGGACTACACCCGCGTGAAGCACGTCATGACCGCGATCTGAGCGGGTCGTGACCGATCGGAGTTGTATGACCGCGATCTGAGCGGGTCGTGACCGATCGGACCCGTATGACCGCGATCTGACCAATCGTTTGAACTGACAATGGGCCCGGGTCGTTTCGACCCGGGCCCTGTGTCTTGTCACCCTGTCGGCCGATCGCGTGACCGCCTGACAAGATGAACCTGCATTTCGCGGGCGGCACTACCTAGCCTTGCGGCATGAGCATCCCCACCGCTGACTCAGCCGCCGGCCAGGCCGTCAAGGCCGCCGACCGCGCGCACGTCTTCCACTCGTGGTCCGCCCAGGCGCTGATCGACCCCCTCGCGGTGGCCGGCGCCGAGGGCTCCTACTTCTGGGACTACGAGGGCAACCGCTACCTGGACTTCTCCTCGCAGCTGGTGAACACCAACATCGGGCACCAGCACCCGAAGGTGGTCGCGGCGATCCAGGAGCAGGCCGCGAAGCTCTGCACCATCGCGCCCGGCTTCGCCGTCGAGTCCCGCAGCGAGGCGGCCCGGCTGATCGCCGAGCGCACCCCCGGCGACCTCGACAAGATCTTCTTCACCAACGGCGGCGCCGAGGCCAACGAGAACGCCATCCGGCTGGCCCGGCTGCACACCGGCCGGCAGAAGATCATGTCGACCTACCGCTCGTACCACGGCGCCACCGCCAACGCGATCGCCCTCACCGGCGACCCGCGCCGCTGGGCCAACGAGACCGGCGTCTCCGGCGTCGTCCACTTCTGGGGCCCGTACGCCTACCGCTCGAACTTCCACGCCGAGAACGAGGCGCAGGAGTGCGAGCGCGCGCTGCGGCACCTGGAGGAGGTGATCGCGTTCGAGGGCCCGGGCACCATCGCGGCGATCATCCTGGAGACGGTGGTCGGCACCGCCGGCATCCTGATCCCGCCGCCGGGCTACCTGGCCGGGGTGCGGGAGATCTGCGACCGGTACGGGATCGTCTTCATCCTGGACGAGGTGATGGCCGGCTTCGGCCGCACCGGCGCGTGGTTCGCCGCCGACAACTGGGGCGTCACCCCGGACCTGCTGACCTTCGCCAAGGGCGTCAACTCCGGCTACGTGCCGCTGGGCGGCGTGGCGATCAGCGCGGAGATCGCCGCCACCTTCGACGAGCGCCCGTTCCCCGGCGGGCTCACCTACTCCGGCCACCCGCTCGCCTGCGCCTCGGCCGTCGCCACCATCAACACGATGGCGGAGGAGGGCATCGTCGAGAACGCGAAGCGGATCGGCGAGGACGTGCTCGGCCCCGGCCTGCGCGAGCTGGCCGAGCGCCACCCGTCGATCGGCGAGGTGCGCGGCCTCGGCGTGTTCTGGGCGCTGGACCTGGTGAAGGACCGGACCACCCGCGAGCCGCTGGTGCCGTACAACGCGTCCGGCGCCGCCAACGCGCCGATGGCCGAGCTGGCCGCCGCCTGCAAGCAGCGCGGCCTCTGGCCGTTCGTCAACATGAACCGCTTCCACGTCGTCCCGCCGTGCACCGTCACCGAGGAGGAGGCGAAGACGGGCCTCGCGGTGCTCGACGAGGTGCTGTCGCTCACCGACGCGCACACTGTCTGACGTACCGACAGGACGGCCCCGGGTGCCCGTGCGCCCGGGGCCGTCCCACGCCCCGGAGGCCCACCATGTCCCGCACCACCCTCACCCGCCGCCCGGACGGCCGTCGGCGGCCGACCCGTCGCAGCGTGCTCGGCACCGCCGGGCTGCTCGGCGCCACCACCCTGACCGGCTGCGGCATCCCGTCCGCGTACGTCGCCGAGGACCGCCGCTCGGCCCCCGACCGCTCGGAGCAGGAGCAGCGGCTGGCCTTCTCCAACTGGACCCAGTACATCGACACCGACGACGAGGGCCGGCGGCCGACCCTGGACGCGTTCACCGAGCGGACCGGGATCGAGGTCACCTACACCGAGGACATCAACGACAACGACGAGTTCTTCGGCAAGATCGGCCCGGTGCTCACCCAGGGCACCGATCCCGGCCGCGACCTGATGGTGGTCAGCGACTGGATGGCCGGGCGGTACGTCTCGCTCGGCTGGGTGCAGACCATGGACCGGGCCAACCAGCCGAACGTCACGGCCCACCTGGACCCGCAGCTGGCCTCCCCGGCCTTCGACCCCGGGCGCCAGCGCAGCGTCCCGTGGCAGTCCGGGATCACCGGCATCGCCTACAACCGCAAGGAGCTCGGCCGCGAGCTCAGGTCCACCGCCGACCTGTGGGCGCCCGACCTCAAGGGCCGGGTCACCCTGTTCGCCGGGCTGGACGAGGCGCTCGGCCTGCTGATGCTGTCGCACGGCGCCGACCTCGCGGCGTTCACCGACGACGACGCGCACCGGGCGATGGACCTGGTGCAGCGGATGGTCGACGCCCGGCACATCCGCCGCTTCACCGGCAACGACTACACCAGCGACCTGGCCTCCGGTGCCGCGCTGGCCTGCCAGGCCTACTCCGGCGACGCCGTCCAGCTCACCGCCGAGAACCCGGACATCGCCTTCGTGGTGCCCGAGGAGGGCGGCGAGCTCTGGGCCGAGAGCCTGCTGATCCCCAACCGGGCCGGGCACAAGCGCAACGCCGAGCTGCTGATCGACCACTACTACCAGCCCGAGGTGGCCGCCGAACTGGCCGCCGCCGTCCAGTACATCTGCCCGGTCCCGGCCGCCCGCGAGGTGCTGGCGGCCAGCGGGGAGAAGGAGAAGGCCGAGCTGGCGGAGCACCCGCTGGTCTTCCCGACCGAGGAGATGCGCGCCCGGCTGCACACCATGCGCGACGTCACCGCGGCCGAGCGGCCCGGCCTGCACAAGGTCTGGGGCCGCATCACCGGGGTCTGAGCCCCGGGCCGGGCTGCCGCGGGCCGGGTCACCGGTGGGCCCGGCCCGCCGCGGGCCCGGCCTACCGGCGCACCGCGTCCAGCGCGAGCAGGGCGACGTGCAGGGAGAGGCAGGACTCGACCTGGTCGAGGTCGACGCCGAGGATCCGCTCGACCTTGTGCAGCCGGTCGTAGAACGACGGCCGGGACAGGTGCGCGGCGTCGGCCGCCGCGGACTTGTTCCGGCCCTGCTCCAGGTAGATCCGCAGCATCTGCACCAACTGGGAGTTGTGCTCGGCGTCGTGGGCGAGCAGCGGGCCCAGCTCGCGTTCCACGTAGGTCTGCAGCCGGGCGTCGTCGCGCAGCAGGTGCAGTAGGCCGCGCAGCCGGACGTCGGGCAGCCGGTAGTACGCGGCCGCCCGCCCGCCGGGGGCGTCGTGCAGGGCGGCGTCGGCGACCTGGGTGGCCTCCAGCAGCGTGCGCCGGGCGTCCCGGACCGAGCCGACCGACGAGCCGACCGCGATCACCGGCGCAGGGACGGGGGCGGCGTCGCGGTGCGCCTCCGCGGTCAGCCGGCGCAGCGCCGCGGCGAAGGCGTCCAGCGCGGTGTGCTCGTCCTGCTGGGCGCCGAGCGCGATCAGCACGCCCACGCCCTCGTCGTCCAGCGCGCCGACCAGGGCGGAGAGCCGGCAGCTCCGGACGGCGCTCGCCGCCAGCTCGGTGAAGTCGCGCAGCCGGGCCTGCGCCTCCAGGGCCGCGGGGATCGGTCCGCGGCGCTGCCGCAGCACCACGCCGACCAGCCGCCGGCCGTCCAGCGGCACGCCGAGCGCCTGGGCGCGCAGGGCGACCTCGGAGACGGTCAGCGCGTGGGTGAGGATGCCGGACAGCAGGGTGCGGTGGGTCTGCCGCTCCAGGCTCTCCCGGTCGCGGACCACCAGCCGGTTGAGCGCCAGCGCGGAGGCGCCGCGCTCCAGCAGCATGGTGTGCGGGTGGGCGCCGCCGTCCGGCAGCGGCCCGGGGTCCTGCACCAGGACGAGCCGGCCCCAGTCCTGGCCGCGGGCGCCGACGGTGGTCACCAGCCAGCCGCTGCGCGGGTCGTGGCCGGTGCGTCCGGCCGGCCGGACCCCGCGGGAGCGGCGTTCCCAGTCCTCCAGCAGCTCCGTCTCGGGCCGGCCGGAGGCGTCGTGCGCCAGCACCTGGTGGGCGAGGTTCTCCAGGACGACCGGCCCGCCCGCCATCCGGGCCACCTGGCGGACCACCTCGGTCGGTTCGGCGCCCTCCACCACCAGCTCGTTGAAGACCTGGTGGACCGCCTCCGAGATGCGCAGCTGCTCCAGCTGGGCGTTCACGACCAGGGCGTGCACGGCCTCGGTGACGGCGACGAAGCGCAGCTCGCGGCGGAGCGCGATCAGCGGCAGGCCGCGCTGCTCGGCGGCGTGCACCAGGGCGCGCGGCAGGGTGTCGAAGTAGCGCCGGCCGAACTCGATGACCAGCCCGGCGACGCCGACCTCGTCCAGCTCGCGGACGTACCGGGCCAGGCCGTCGCGGTCCTCCGGCAGCGCGATGCCGGTGGTCAGCACCAGCTCGCCGCCCTGCAGGACGCCGGCGACGTCGGGCAGTTCGCTGACGTGGACCCAGCGGACCGGGCGCTCCAGGTGACCGGAGCCGGCGACGACCTGGGGGAGGCCGCGTCGCATCACCTCCAGGTCGAGAACGCGGGCGACGGTGGGGAGCATCGCGGGCCTCCAGGGTTCAGAGTGTCAGGTAAATCATCCCTCGCGGCGACGACCTGTCGCCCTGTGCGAACCCTTGCACCCTGTAAGGCTCTTCGCGTCGAGCTTGTCGAAGTGACCCTTGTCACGCTCGGGCGGCAACGGGCATGGTCAGCGGGTCGGCTGTGGCGGAACACGACATCACCACCGGAATCCGTCGCGTAACCGGAAAGCAACAGCGGGATCCCTTGCCGGGGTAACGCACGGCTGTCAGGATCGCGCTCCTCGGTGATCAACCGGACGGATTCCCCGTAGCCCGGGCACGGCGACTCGACCAGTCGTCCGACGCCGGTACGGGCCCCCGCGCCCGTCGGCACGCACAGCACGACGCAGACCGGCCGGCCGGCACGCCCCCACCGGCGGCCGGCCGCGGGCGACCGAACCACCGGGCACTTGGAGGAACCAGATGGACCTGACCGACTTCGGCGCGGGCGCGCAGTACATCGCGGGCCGGCAGAGCCGGGGCAGCGGTGAGCCCTTCCAGGTCGTCAACCCGGCGGACGGCAGCGTGGTCGAGCAGGTCGCGCTGGCCTCCACCGACCAGGTCGACGCCGCCGTGGCCGCCGCCAGGGCGGCCCTGCCCGGGTGGGCCGGCTCCACGCCGGGCGCCCGCTCCGAGGCGTTGACGCGGCTGGCCGCCGTGCTCACCGACGCCGCCGCGGACCTCGCCCGGGTGGAGACCGCGCAGACCGGCAAGCCGGTCAAGCTCGCCACCGAGTTCGACGTCCCCGGCACCATCGACAACACCGCCTTCTTCGCCGGGGCCGCCCGCAACCTGGAGGGCAAGGCGGCCGGCGAGTACTCCGGCGACCACACCTCGTACGTGCGGCGCGAGCCGGTCGGCGTGGTCGGCTCGATCTCGCCGTGGAACTACCCGTTGCAGATGGCCGCCTGGAAGATCCTGCCGGCGATCGCCGCGGGCAACACCATCGTCCTCAAGCCGGCCGAGCTGACCCCGCTGACCTCGCTGATGTTCGCCAAGGCCTGCACCCTGGCCGGCATTCCGGACGGCGTGGTCAACGTCGTCACCGGCGCCGGACGCACCGCCGGCGAGCACCTGGTCTCCCACCCCGACGTCGCGATGGTCTCCTTCACCGGCTCCACCCCGGTCGGCCGGCGGGTCGCCGAACTCGCCACCGCGACCGTCAAGCGCACCCACCTGGAGCTCGGCGGCAAGGCCCCCTTCGTGGTCTTCGACGACGCCGACCTGGACGCCGCCGTGCACGGCGCGGTCGCCGCCTCGCTGATCAACGGCGGCCAGGACTGCACCGCCGCCACCCGCGCCTACGTGCAGCGGCCGCTCTACGACGCCTTCGTGGCCGGCGTCGCCGAGCTGTTCGGCGCGGTCCGGCTCGGCGACCCGCTGAACCCGCAGACCGACCTCGGCCCGCTGGTCTCGCACGTCCACCGCGACCGGGTGGCCGGCTTCGTGGAGCGCGCCCGCTCCTACGCCACCGTGGTCACCGGCGGGTCCGCCCCCGGGAAGGGCCACGACGGCACCGACCTCACCCGCGGCGCCTACTACCGGCCCACCCTGGTCACCGGCGCCGCCCAGGACAGCGAGATCGTCCAGGGCGAGGTCTTCGGCCCGGTCCTGGTCGTGCTGCCCTTCGACGGCGACGACGAGGGCCTGCGGCTGGCCAACGACACCCCCTACGGCCTGGCCGCCTCCGCCTGGACGAGCAACGTCCACCGCTCGCTGCGGGCCACCCGGGAGATCGCGGCCGGCTGCGTCTGGGTCAACGACCACATCCCGATCATCAGCGAGATGCCCCACGGCGGCTACAAGTCCTCCGGCTACGGCAAGGACATGTCGCAGTACTCGCTGGACGAGTACACCCAGGTCAAGCACGTCATGTTCGACACCACCGCGGTAGCCCGCAAGGACTGGCACCGCACCGTCTTCGGAGACAGATAACCCGGACCGGGTGGACCCCCACACCCCCTTCGCCCCCCAGGAGGCCCGTCCCATGGCGTTCAACGAGCTCACCGACGGTCTGTCGGAACCGGTCCGCAAGGCCTGGGAACGCAGTCTGAGCAGCGGCCGGGCCGCCCTCAGCCGGCGGACCGTGCTGCGCGCCGCCGCCCTCACCGCCGGCGCCGGCACCCTGGCCGCCTGCGGCATCCCGCCCGCCAGGACCACCGGCAGCGGTGACTCCGCCGCGAACGCCGCCAAGGACCTCTCCGACGCCGAGAAGGAGGTGAACTTCTCCAACTGGCCGCTCTACGTCGACACCGACGAGAACGACAAGGAGAAGCACGGCACCCTGGAGGCCTTCACCGCCGCCACCGGGATCAAGGTCAAGTACACCGAGGACGTCAACGACAACGTCGAGTTCTTCGGCAAGGTCAAGCCGCAGCTCGCGGCCGGCCAGGACACCGGCCGCGACCTGATGGTGCTCACCGACTGGATGGCCGCCCGGCTGATCCGCCTCGGCTGGGCCCAGAAGCTCAACCCGGCCAACGTCACCACCGCCATCACCAACGTCGAGGCCCGCTTCCGCGCCCCCGACTGGGACCCGGGCCGGCTCTACTCCTACCCGTGGGCCGGCATCCAGACGGTGATCGCCTACAACAAGAAGGCCACCAAGGGGAAGGAGGTCACCAGCGTCGCCCAGCTGCTGGAGGACTCCGACCTCAAGGGCCGGGTCACCTTCCTCTCCGAGATGCGCGACAGCATCGGCATCACCCTGCTGGACATGGGCAAGGACCCGGCGAAGTTCACCGCCGACGACTACGACGCGGCGGTCGCCCGGCTGCAGAAGGCCGTGGACAACAAGCAGATCCGCCGCTTCACCGGCAACGACTACGGCCAGGAGCTCTCCTCCGGCGACATCGCCGCCTGCGTCGCCTGGGGCGGGGACCTCATCCAACTCCGCGCCGACAACCCGGACATCGAGTTCGTCATCCCGGAGAAGGGCTTCCTGACCAGCACCGACAACCTGCTGGTGCCGGCCAAGGCGCAGCACAAGGCCAACGCGGAGAAGCTGATCGACTTCTACTATCAGCCCAAGATCGCGGCGCAGCTGGTCGCGGGCATCGGCTTCGTCTCCGCCGTCACCGGGATGAAGGAGGAGCTGGCCGCCCTCGACCCGGACAGTGCGGCCAACCCGCTGGTCGTCCCCACCCCCGACATGGCGGCCAAGGCGCACGTGTTCCGGACCCTCGGCGAGACCGAGGAGAGCGGCTTCGAGGACAAGTTCTCCAAGCTCATCGGCGCCTGACCCCCCTGACGGCAGAGAAACCAGAGAGATCCGACCCATGACAGAGCAGCAGCGCCCGGCGGCCACCGGCGGCGACGTCCGCCTCACCGGCATCGGCAAGACCTACGGCTCCTTCACCGCCGTCCACCCGCTCGACCTGACCGTCCCGCAGGGCTCCTTCTTCGCCCTGCTCGGTGCCTCCGGCTGCGGCAAGACCACCACCCTGCGCATGATCGCCGGCCTGGAGGAGCCCACCTCCGGCACCGTCCTGATCGGCGGCCAGGACGTCACCGCCCTGCCCCCGTACAAGCGGCCGGTGAACACCGTCTTCCAGAGCTACGCGCTCTTCCCGCACCTCGACATCTTCGAGAACGTCGCCTTCGGCCTGCGCCGGCGCGGCCGCAAGGACGTCAAGAAGCAGGTCGACGAGATGCTGGAGCTGGTCGAACTCGGCCAGTACGCCCGGCGCAAGCCGCACCAGCTCTCCGGCGGCCAGCAGCAGCGCGTCGCCGTCGCCCGCGCCCTCATCAACCACCCGCAGGTGCTGCTCCTGGACGAGCCGCTCGGCGCCCTCGACCTCAAGCTGCGCCGCCAGATGCAGCTGGAGCTCAAGCGGATCCAGACCGAGGTCGGCATCACCTTCGTCCACGTCACCCACGACCAGGAGGAGGCCATGACCATGGCCGACACCATCGCGGTGATGAACGGCGGCCGGGTCGAACAGCTCGGCGCGCCCGCCGACCTCTACGAGAACCCGGCCACCACCTTCGTGGCCAACTTCCTCGGCCAGTCCAACCTGCTGCCCGCCGACGTCACCGGCAGCGAGGGCGGCGACCTGCTGCTCACCGCCGGCGGCACCCGGCTCGCCGTGCCGAAGGCCCGCTGCGCCACCGAGGCGAAGAAGGTCCACCTCGGCGTCCGCCCGGAGAAGATCACCATCGAGCACTCCTCCGCGGAGATCGCCGACGGCCGCAACCGGCTGGCCGGCACCGTCGTCGACTCCAGCTTCATCGGCGTCTCCACCCAGTACCTGGTCCGCACCGACGGCGGCCAGGAGGTGACCGTCTTCGAGCAGAACATGGAGCGCGACGCCCGGATCGTCCCCGGCGCGCCCGTCGTCCTGCACTGGAACCCGGCGCACTCCTTCGCCCTGGACGCCGCGCAGGCGATCGACGCGGGCACCGCGGAGGAGGCGGCATGACCACCACCACCGAGGCCGCACCGGCCCAGGCGATACCCCCGGACGGCGGCGCGCTGCCCGGGGCCGCGCCCAGGCCGAAGCGCAGGCTCACCCCGTACTGGCTGCTGCTGCCCGGCATCGCCTGGCTGGTCGTCTTCTTCGCGGTGCCGATGGTCTACCAGGGCTCCACCTCGCTGCAGACCGGCACCCTGGAGGACGGCTTCCGCGTCACCTGGCACTTCGCCACCTACTGGGACGCCCTGGTCGAGTACCGCTGGCACTTCGTCCGCTCGTTCGGCTACGCGGCCACCGCGACCGTGCTGTGCCTGGCGATCGGCTACCCGCTCGCCTACACCATCGCCTTCAAGGCGAGCAGGCGCTGGCGCAACGTCATCCTGATCCTGGTGATCGCGCCGTTCTTCACCAGCTTCCTGATCCGCACGCTGGCCTGGAAGACCATCCTCTCGGACGGCGGCCCGGTGGTCGGCGCGCTCAACGCCCTGCACGTCCTGGACGTCACCGGCGCGCTCGGCCTCACCTCCGGCGACCGGGTGCTGGCCACGCCGCTCGCCGTGGTCTGCGGCCTCACCTACAACTTCCTGCCGTTCATGATCCTGCCGCTGTACACCTCGCTGGAGCGGATCGACCCCCGCCTGCACGAGGCGGCCGGCGACCTCTACGCCCGCCCCTTCACGACCTTCCGCAAGGTGACCTTCCCGATCTCGCTCCCGGGCGTGGTCGCGGGCACGCTGCTCACCTTCATCCCCGCCTCCGGCGACTACATCAACGCCCAGCTGCTCGGCTCGCCGAGCGAGCAGATGGTCGGCAACGGCATCCAGAAGCAGTTCCTGAACGTGCTCGACTACCCCACGGCGGCCGCGCTGAGCTTCATCCTGATGGCCCTGATCCTGGGCATGGTGACGGTCTACATGCGTAAGGCCGGGACGGAGGAACTGGTCTGATGTCCCGAGTGATCAAGTGGATCCGCGCCCACCTGGTGGTGCTGGCCGGCCTGCTGGCCCTGGCCTACCTGATCCTGCCCAACCTGGTGGTGCTCGCCTTCTCGTTCAACAAGCCGGTCGGCAAGTTCAACTACGAGTGGAACGAGTTCTCCACCGACGCCTGGACCGACCCGTGCGGCGTCGCCGACATGTGCCAGTCGCTCTCGCTGAGCCTCCAGGTCGCGGTGCTCGCCACCATCGGCGCCACCGTGCTCGGCACCATGGTCGCCTTCGCCCTGGCCCGCTACCGCTTCCGCGGCCGCTCGGCCACCACCGCGATGATCTTCCTGCCGATGGCCATGCCCGAGGTGGTGATGGCCGCCTCGCTCGGCACCCTCTTCCTCAACATGCGCATCCCGTTCGGCTTCACCACCATCCTGATCGCGCACATCATGTTCTGCCTCAGCTTCGTGGTGACGGCGGTCAAGGCGCGCGTGATGAGCATGGACCCGAGGCTCGAACAGGCCGCCCAGGACCTCTACGCGACCCCCGTCCAGACCTTCCTGCGGGTCACCCTGCCGCTGGCCGCCCCCGGCATCGCGGCCGGCGCGCTGCTCAGCTTCGCGCTCTCCTTCGACGACTTCATCATCACCCAGTTCAACTCGGGCCCGACCACGGTCACCTTCCCGATGTTCGTCTGGGGCGCCTCGCAGCGCGGCATCCCGGTGCAGGTGAACGTCATCGGCACCGCGATGTTCATCGCCGCCGTCGCGCTGACCGTCGGCGGCCAGTGGCTCGGTAACCGCCGGAAGGCCACCGCCTGACGTACCGTCGTCGCACGGTGGCCGCACAACCGTCATCTATCCGCAGAAAGTGGCTGATAATGCATGGATTCCGCCCGCGCACTCAGTGACGCCAGGCCCACCCCCTTCTGGCTGGAGGACCCGGGCCGGCCGGCGGCACTGCCCGCCCTGGTCGGCGACACCACCTGCGACCTGCTGGTCGTCGGCGGCGGCTACTCCGGCCTGTGGACCGCCCTCATCGCCAAGGAGCGCGACCCCTCGCTGGACGTCGTGCTGGTCGAGGGCAACGAGGTCGGGTGGGCCGCGTCCGGGCGCAACGGCGGATTCTGCGCGGCCAGCCTCACCCACGGCTTCGGCAACGGCCTGCAGCGCTGGCCGGCCGAACTCGCCCAGCTGGAACGCCTCGGTGCCGCCAACCTGGACGGCATCGAGGCCACCCTCAAGCGGTACGGCATCGACGCCGAATGGGAGCGCACCGGCGAGATCGACGTCGCCACCCAGCCCCACCAGGTCGAGGAACTCCACGAGGTCGCCGAGGCCGCCGCCCGGTACGGCTTCGACCTCACCGTCCTGGACGCCGACGAGCTGCGCGCCGAGGTGAACTCGCCGACCTTCCTCGGCGGCCTCTGGGACAAGGAGGGCGTGGCGATGGTCCACCCCGCCAAGCTCGCCTGGGGCCTCAAGGACGCCTGCCTGGCCCAGGGCGTGCGGATCTTCGAACACACCCGGGCCACCGGCCTGCGGGAGCACGGCAGCGGCATGGCCGTCCGCACCCCGTACGGCCGGGTGTTCGCCCGCCGCGTCGCGCTCGGCACCAACGTCTTCCCGTCCCTGCTCAAGCGGGTCCGCCCGTACGTCGTGCCGGTGTACGACTACGCGCTGATGACCGAACCGCTCAGCGACGAGCAGCTCACCGCCATCGGCTGGCGCGGCCGGCAGGGCCTCGGCGACAGCGCCAACAAGTTCCACTACTTCCGGCTCTCCGCCGACAACCGCATCCTCTGGGGCGGCTACGACGCCGTCTACCACTACGGCGGCCACGTCCGGCACGAGTACGACCAGCGGCCGGAGACCTTCCGCACCCTCGCCAACCACTTCTTCCGCTGCTTCCCGCAGCTGGAGGGACTGCGCTTCACCAACGCCTGGGGCGGCGCGATCGACACCTGCAGCCGGTTCTCGGCCTTCTTCGACACCGCCCACCGGGGCAAGGTCGCCTACGCGGCCGGGTTCACAGGGCTCGGCGTCGGCGCCACCCGGTTCGGCGCCGAGGTGATGCTCGACCTGCTGGCGGGGGAGCGGACCGAACGCACCTCGCTGGAGATGGTGCGCAGCAAGCCGCTGCCGTTCCCGCCCGAGCCGGTGCGCTGGGCCGGCATCGAGATCACCACCCGCTCGCTGGAACGCTCGGACCGCAACGGCGGTCACCGCAACCTCTGGCTGCGCACGCTCGACCGGCTGGGGCTCGGCTTCGACAGCTGACCGCCGCCCGGCACGTTCCTCCGGGTGTACCCGTGTAAGAGAGACCCGCCGTCCGCCTCTCGAAGGTGACGGCGGGTCTCTGCTTCCCGTCGCGCGACGACCGGCACGAGGCGCCGGGGAACGGGGACAGGACATGGAGACCACCGCACTGCACTGGCTCGCCCAGGCGGCACCGGACCCGGAGGCCTTCCGGGAGCGGTGGGAGCGCACCGGACTGGGCCTGATGCTGCTGCCCGCCGGTCGGCGCTGGGACGTCCTCTCGGTGCCCGGCCGGCTCGGCCGTCCGGTCCTCGGCATCCTGGACGGTGCGTGCGGACCGGTCCTCACCGACTCCGGCGGTGAGAGCACCGGCTTCCTCGTCCCCGTCGGCACGGCAGCCCGGTGGGTCGGCACCGGTGTGCGCACCGCGGGCGAGGGCACCTGGATCGTCGTCCCGCACCCCGGACGGCGCAGCCGGGGCGTCCGCTGGCTGGTCCCGCCCGACGGCTCCGGGCGGCTCAACGACCCCGTCGTGCTGGAGCTCGCCCTCCACGAGGCGGCGGCCCGGCTCACCGGCTGGTGAGGCGGCGGGCGGAGCGGCCGGTGCGAGGCTGCGACGGTGCACTGGCAGTCGCGCAGGCCGTGCACGGGCAGTCGCGGGGGCGGTGCGCCGGAAGCCGGCGGGGGCGGGGAGCCGGGTGCGGTCCATGGGCCGGGCGGTCGCGCGGCGCGCCGGGCGCGTCAGACTGGAAGCGTGACCACCGCGCCCGACGCCCTCGACGCGTCCCTCCGCCCGGGTCCGGCCCAGCTGCGGCTCGCCGAGCTCGCGGTGCCCGTCTGCGACCGGCTCGGGCTCGTCCTCGCCGGCGGGCACGCGCTGCGCGCACACGGCGTGCGGGCCTGCGCCCAGGACGGGCTCACCCTGGTGACCAGCGGCGGCACCGACCTGCCCGCGGCCGCCGCCGAGCTGGCCGAGGCGTACCGGGCCGCCGGCGGCGGGGTCGCCGAGCGCCCGGGAACGCCCCGGCTGGAACAGCTCTCCGTCCGGCTGACCCTCGGCGGGCGGACGCACACGGTGGAGCTGCGCAAGGAACCGCTCGGCCACCGTCCGGTCCGGGTGGACCTCGGCGTGCCCGCGCCCGGCGAGCCGACGGTGACGATGACGGCCGTCGCCCTGGAGGACGCGGCCGCGCTCACCACCGCGCTGCTCGCCGACCGGGGCCTGCCCCGCGACCTGATCGACGTGCACGCGCTCACCGCCTGGTACCGGGAGGGCGGGCTGCTCGCGCTGGCCGGGGCACTCGACGCGGACTTCCAGCCCGCCGTGCTCGCCGACCGGCTTGAGACGCTGGCCGAGGCCGCCGACGGGCGGTTCCGCGCCCGGGGTCTGCCCGGCGGTGCGGTCGACGGGCTGAAGCGGTGGGCGCTGGCCTGGGCGCAGGACCTGCGGCTGGACCTGCTGGAGACACAGGAGGCGGCGGACGGGCTGCACGACCCGTACCTGGAGGACGTCGATGGCGGCGATGGCGGCGAGGACGTGGACGGCGTCGAGGACGTCGAGGACGTCGGAGACGAGGCCGGGGACACCGAGGATGCGGGCCGGGAGCCGGGGGAGGGCTGAGTGGGGAGGCCGTTCTTCGCCCGTTCGGCCCAGCTTCCCGACGACCTGTAAGGCTGAATCCCCGATCCCCGTCAGCCTGTTCGTTGAGGCGCGGGGCGGCGGCCACCAGACTGGGTGGTGAACGCGGTTAGCCCCGTGATCCCGTCGCCCGGCCCACCAGCGGGCGGCGCCACACAAGGGACCGGCGGCAGGATGCCGCCCGGGACTTCGGAGGCAGACGGACTTGAGCAAGCACATCATCCACTGGATCGGCGGCGAGCCGGTCGCCACCGCCGGCGGCGCTCCCCGCCGCGGCGACATCTTCGACCCGGCCACCGGCCAGGTCGCGGGCCACGTCGACTTCGCGGAGATCGCCGAGGTCGACCAGGCCGTGGCCGCCGCCGCCTCGGCCTTCACCGAGTGGCGCAACGCCTCGGTGGCCAAGCGCAGCACGGTCCTGTTCAGCTTCCGCGAGCTGCTCAACGCCCGCCGGGACGAGCTGGCCTCGATCATCGTGTCCGAGCACGGCAAGGTGCACTCCGACGCGCTCGGCGAGATCGCGCGCGGTCTGGAGGTCGTCGAGTACGCCTGCGGCATCCCGCAGCTCCTCAAGGGCGGCTTCACCGAGCAGGCCTCCAGCGGCATCGACGTGTACTCGATCCGCCAGCCGCTCGGCCCGGTCGCGATCATCTCGCCGTTCAACTTCCCGGCCATGGTGCCGATGTGGTTCTTCCCGATCGCCATCGCGGCCGGCAACACCGTCGTGGTGAAGCCCTCGGAGAAGGACCCGTCCGCCGCCAACTTCCTCGCCGAGCTGTGGAAGGAGGCCGGCCTCCCGGACGGCGTGTTCAACGTCGTGCACGGTGACAAGGTCGCCGTCGACCGCCTGCTGGAGCACCCCGACATCAAGTCGGTCAGCTTCGTCGGCTCCACCCCGATCGCCCGCTACGTCTACGAGACCGGCACCCGCTACGGCAAGCGGGTGCAGGCGCTCGGCGGCGCGAAGAACCACATGCTGGTCCTGCCCGACGCCGACCTCGACCTCAGCGCCGATGCCGCCATCAACGCCGGCTTCGGCGCGGCCGGCGAGCGCTGCATGGCCGTGTCGGTGCTGGTCGCGGTCGACCCGATCGGCGACGAGCTGGTCGAGAAGATCAAGCAGCGGATGGCCACCCTCAAGGTCGGTCCCGGCTGCAACGGCGATTCCGAGATGGGCCCGCTGGTCACCGGCCAGCACCGCGACAAGGTCACCTCCTACGTGGAGTCCGGTGTCGCCGACGGCGCCGAGCTGGCCGTCGACGGCCGGAAGCACCCGATCGCGGCCGAGGACAAGAACGGTGCCCCGACGGCGGACGGCTTCTGGCTCGGCCCCACGCTGTTCGACCACGTGAAGCCCGGCATGTCCGTCTACAACGACGAGATCTTCGGCCCGGTGCTCTCGGTCGTGCGCGTCGCCTCGTACGAGGAGGGCGTGGCCCTCATCAACGCCAACCCGTACGGCAACGGCACCGCCATCTTCACCAACGACGGCGGCGCGGCCCGGCGCTTCCAGCACGAGGTGGAGGTCGGCATGGTCGGGATCAACGTGCCGATCCCGGTGCCGGTCGCCTACTACTCGTTCGGCGGCTGGAAGGCCTCGCTGTTCGGCGACACCCACGCGTACGGCCCGGACGGCGTGCACTTCTTCACCCGCGGTAAGGCCGTGACCCAGCGCTGGCTCGACCCCTCGCACGGCGGCATCAACCTGGGCTTCCCGACCAACAGCTGAGCCTGCGCTCCGGGGCCCCACCCCCGGAGCCGACGGCCGACGGCCGGACCTCTTCCCCCTGGAGGTCCGGCCGTCGTGCTGCCGCCCGGCGGCGGTGGCCCTGGTGGCGGTGCGTCGTCCGTGGTGTGCCGTCCGCGGTGCGCGGGCTCAGACGGTCGCGCCGTTGCGGCCGACCTCGCGCCGTACCTTGGCGCGGACCGCCCGGGACACCACCGGCCCGAGGCCGTCCACGACCTCGACCAGCACGCCCAACCGGTCCAGTGCCGTGAACGCGGCCGCCGCCGCCTGCGGGTCCACGCCCTCGTAGAGCTCCAGACCGACGAACGCCCCGGTCACCGTGCGGGCCAGCCCGGGGAGGTCGAGGAACTCGGCGAGCGGATGACCGGCGAAGAGCCGGTCCAGCACCCGCTCGATCTCCTCCGTCCACATCCGCAGGGCGTCGGCCGACGCCTCGGCGAGCTGCGGCTGCCCGGTCGACCCGGCCAGGAACTGCCCGAGCAGGGCGACGTTCCCGTTGGCGCGCTCCTGCTCGTGCAGCCCCTGCCCGAGGCCCAGCAGCTCACGCAGGGAGCCCGCCGCCGCGAAGTGCGGCCGGTACTGCTCCAGCCGCTGCGCGGTCTCGCGCAGTGCGGCCGCCGCCAGCAGCCCCTCCACCGTCTTGAAGTGGTAGAACACCAGCGCCTGGTTGGCCCCGGCCTCGCCGGCGATGCTGCGCGCGGAGGCCCCGGCGATTCCCTGCCGTTTGACCACGCTGATGGCAGCCTCCATCAGCCGCTCGCGTGTGTCGCTCATGCGGGGCAGCGTATCGGCCCCGCGCCGGCGCCCGGCCTTCCCCTCGGTCACGGGACCCGCTCCGTCCGCGGATCCCCGGTACCCACGGTGGTCCGCTCGCCCACGGTGGTCCGCTCGCGCACGATGCCCCGGTCCTCACGCGTGGGCGGACTCATGCGCGGGCGGACTCCCGGACCGGGCGGACGTGGTTCGGGATGCCCTCGGCACCGACCAGCGGGTACTCGGCGGTGAACCAGCCCTGGTACCCCATCACCAGGCCGATCAGCGGGTTGGTCACCCGCACCTGGATCCGGAACCGCCCGGCCTCGTCGTCGAACCACTCGTGCAGGTCCGCCCGGCCGGTGAGCACCGACGGCCAGCGCGGCGAGCCCGGGAGCCCGGTGAGCCGCTGCTCGCCCGAGGAGATCACCAGGCCGCCCCGGGCGGTGACCCGCGGGTGGAGGTCGACCGCGAGGTGCTGGTGCGTGCCCAGGAAGTCGACGACCGTGCCCGGGCGGTCGCTCGAACCGATCATGGTCGCGTCGAAGCGGCGGGGCCGGGTGAACTGGAAGGTCCGTACGAAGGTGACGGTCTCCCGGCCGAAGCCGTCCCGGTAGGCGTAGTTGGCGATGGTGAAGGGCACGTTCCGCCCCTCCTCCGGGAAGAGGATGTTCTGCCGGCTGCCGATCCGCAGGAACGGCGCCAGCCAGTCGGCGCCCCGGCGGATGCGCTCCATCCGGCCGGTGCCGATGCAGGCGATGCCGTCCTCGCTGGAGAAACCGAAGCGGCGCTGAAGCTGAGGGTGAAGGCGGTCGAAGTCGGCACCCATGGCCTCGCGGAAGATCGACCGGCCGGGGCCGGCGGCAGCTCTGGTGCCGGTGGGGGCGGTGGTGACGGGCGAGGGTTCCACAGTGATGGTCACGGGGTCTCCAGGGTGTCGAGCAGCCGGGGTGGACGGGCGGGACGGGCGCGCTCCGGCCGTCTGGCACAGCGCCGGGCCGCCGGGGTGAGGGCGGACGGTGGAACGAGGAGCGAGAGGAGGAGAACGAGGAGCGCACAGCCGGCTCCCGTGAGGGCACCGGCTCGGCCCCCCGTCACGGCGTCGGCCAGGGCGCCGGCCACGGCGGCGCCACCGACCCGGGCGGCCGCCTCGCCGGCGGCGCGGCGCAGGGAGCGTTCGGGCGGCACACCGTGTTCGGCCCAGAGCCGGAGGCGGTCGAAGGACCACGCCGTGAGCCAGCCGACGAAGGGCCGCACGAACCAGCGGTCCAGCCAGGCCCCGCCCGGTACGCGCCAGCCCCGGTAGTCGTAGCCCGTGACGAAGAGGACGGATTCGCCGGTGGGGGAGCCGGCCGGGGTGTACCGCCAGTACCCCGAGCCCTCCTGGAGCGGCGACAGCCCGCCGTCGGCAGCGAACCGCAGGGCGCTGATCCGTGAGCCGTCCGGCCGGTGCCGCTCGGCGGTGGTCACCCCGGTGCCGGTGAGGGCGGGCCCGACGGGCAGGCCCAGCCAGTACCGGAACCGGACCACGCCGCGGTGGTCCGGAGCGTCCCCCTCGTGCACGTCCTCCGCGTACCGGATGCGGGTGAACCGGGCGTCCCAGCGTTCATGGGCCTCCGGCACCTGGGTGAGTTCCCAGAGCACGTCCATCGGTGCACGGATCCGAGCCTCGACGTAGATCGGCCTGGCCGACCGTCCGTGAGCAGGCATGACTCTCCCCCGAGGTAGGCGTTTGAGCGACTGCTCAAGTGCGATGGCGGCATGATGGCAGATGTTTGAGCAGTCGCTCAAGGGTTTCCGGCGGACAGCCGGCGACTCGGAGGTGTTTGCATCGGCCAGTCGATCGGCGTAGTGTTCCCTAGTCGCTCGGCAGGGAGCACCGGACACGCATCGGCGCGGACGGTCCCGGAGCGGCCAATCCTTGGAAACACCACACCCCGGTTCGGGCTGGGTCGCGTCGTGCCTTTTTGGCTTTGCGACCCGGGTCTGTTGTGGCGTGTTCGTTTATATGGATTGCGGCTGGATTCGCCTTTCGGAGCGGAGATCGGCTAGAGTTTGAAACGTCGGACGGGGCATCAAGCCGCAGAAGACACCAGCGAGTTGGATGAACGAAGCGCCGGAAACGGAGCGGAAAACATCTGGTAAGCTGGGAACACGAAAGAACGAAGCGCCCGGAGGGCCCGCTGGAAGGCGGTCCGAAGGAAGTGTCCGTTCCTTGAGAACTCAACAGCGTGCCAAAAGTCAAC
>NZ_JBEYVJ010000052.1:0-35455 GCF_040643935.1 Kitasatospora sp. NPDC047058
TCGGCCGGCAGCGGCGAGGCGTACCGGACGCCCTTGCGCACCGCGAGGATCCCGACGCCGGCCGGCCCGCCCCACTTGTGCGCGCTGGCGGTCAGACGAACCGCACCATGTCGGCGCTGATCGGGTTGGTGCCCTGGACGGCGACCTCGGGCAGGACGCGGACGTCCTTGCCGCTGTGGTTGCCGACGACCAGCCTGAACCGCTTCGCCTCGCCGCCCGCGGTGAAGGAGGCGGGCACGCCCTCGACCTTCACGTCCGGCACGCCGGGGGCCGGCACCGACGGGGTGGCCGGGCCGCCGGCCGGGACGACGGTGAAGCGCCCGTACTCGCTGAAGGGGGTGGAGACCCGCTGCTCCGGGGGGAGCGTCGGGTCCGACACCGTGGCGCGGAAGCCGGCCGTCGCCGTGCCGCCGCGGGCGTCCGCGGCCACGGCGAGGCGCAGCCGGTAGGTGACCGAACCACCGGCCGGCACGCTCACCTTGGTGGCGAAGGTGTCGAGCTCCCAGACGGCGCCCACGCGCTCGCCGGGGCGGAGCGTGGCGTCCTTCCACTGCGTGCCGCCCGGCGCCTGGTACTCCAGCTTGAGCTGGGTCTCCTTGATCCCGGAGTCGACGTCGGCCACGGTGAGGCCGGTCATCGCGTCGACCGCGTGGTCGGCGGAGTTCTGCAGGGTCGCGGTGAACTCGACCGGTGCCGCACCGGCGGTGAAGCTGCCGGGGAGACCGCTCAGCGTGATGGAGACGGGCCCGCTCTGGTTCTGTCCGACCCCGGCGCTCTGCGCGGACACCGGGACGGCGAGCGCGGCCGGGGCCGAGACGAGGGCCCCGCCGCCGGCCAGGGCGGCCGCGGCGGCCAGGGCGAGGATGCTGCGGTGCTGAGTACGCAATGGGACCTCACGGAGAAGACGGGCTGGACCCGACAGAAGGTGGGTCGCCGGGGCGCGAGGAGGCCGTCCCCGACACACTCCCCCAGCCGGTGCTTCGCCCCCAAATCTCCAGCAACCGCGGCATCTTATCCGATCATGCGTACGACTCGTGAAACGGGTTTCGCCGTCCGGGGGCCATCGGAGGGAAAGCCTCACGGCCGACCATGCCGCCCGGCCAGACCGCGTCGACGAGGGCCGTCATGACTTCGTGACGGAAAAACATGACCGGATGTCGGCGGCCTCCAGTACTGTGCGCCCTCGTCCCCATCAGTACATCCTCACTCCCACAGGAATGCCTCAGTGAACCTCGACTTCGGCGCCGAGCCGCTCTTCTCCTGGTACGTCGTCCTGCTGGCGATCAGCGGCGTCGCCATGGTCGCCCTCGGCGCCATCAACCTCGGCGGCGGCCTGAGCGCCGGCTGGCGCATCATCAACGTGCTCGCCGGTATCGGCTTCGCCGGGTACGCGTACTACCTCGCCTTCGTCTTCGAGGGCGGCGAGTACCGGATGTTCTTCCAGGCGTTCATCCTGCCGGTGGTGCTGATCGCCAACGCGGTGAAGGCGCTGATGGCGCGGAACAACACCCCGGCCCCGCAGCCTGCTCCGTACACCCCGAACGCGCCGTACAACCCCAACGCGCCCTACGACCCGAACGCGCAGCACAACCCGTACGCCCAGTCGACTCCGGTCCCGCCCCAGGGCGCCCCGGCAGCCGCGCAGCCGGCCCAGCCGCAGACCCCGCCGGCGCCGCAGCCTCCGGCCAACTGACGGTTCGGCTGCGTGGTTCGCCGGGCTGCCGCTCGGCGAACCACGCAGCCGTCGCCCGCCCGCGTCGCGTCAGCCGGCGGTGGCGTGCCGCTGCTGGAGCCCGTTGATCTGGCCGATCCAGAACTCCCACTTGGTGTCCGCGGACGCCCCCTTGGGCAGCAGGCCGAGCTGCTGGGCGAGCGCGTAGAAGCCCGACCCGGCGTCGTTCTCACCCTGGTAGCGGACCAGCGCGGAGAGCATGAGCCGCGACTGCGGGAAGTCCCGTTCGACGACGAGCCCGAGCAGGTGCCCCACGGCCGCCCGGTCCCGGGCCTGGCCGAAGTCGAAGCCCGGCAGGCCGGTCCGCTCGACCAGCACCGCGTTCAGCTCGGAGTAGGTGGTCATCGGATCGCCGGGCTGCGCCGCCCGTTCCCGGAGGAAGTCGAGCCCGGCCCCGACCAGTTCGTCCCACTCCAGCTCGTCCCGGCCGTACTTGGACATCCGGTTCCTCCCTAGGTCGGCGCGCTCCCGGGCGTGACCGTACCGCCCGGCCGCCGCTGCCGTCCGCCCGTCGCGGGATCATCACCCCGACGGGTGGACGGCGGCGGCCGGTCAGGGCGTGAGCCGGTGCAGGTCGCGCGGGAAGAGCGTGGTGCGCCGGATGTTGTCCGCCCCGGTCAGCCGGGCCGTCCAGCGCTCCAGGCCGAGGGCGAACCCGCCGTGCGGCGGCATGCCGTGGGCGAAGGTGCGCAGGTACGCCGTGTACGGCTCCGGCGACTCGCCCCGGGCGGCGAGTGCCGCGAGGTAGTCCTCGTGCCTGTGCAACCGCTGGCCGCCGGTGACCAGTTCGAGCCCCCGGAAGAGCAGGTCGAAGCTGTTCGAGTACTCCGGCCGCCCCGGCTCCGGGTGGGTGTAGAACGGCCGCTTGCGCATCGGGTAGCCGACCACGAACAGGAACGCGCTGCCGTGCTCGCGCAGCGCCCACTCGCCCAGCCACCGCTCGTGCGCCGGCGCGAGGTCCGGCTCGTCGGTGCCGAGCAGCCGCATCGCCTCGGCGAAGTGGATCTGCGGGATCTCCGCCGGGACGGCGGGCAGCTCCGCGCCGAGCAGTTCCACGGCGCCGCCCGCGCGGGCGGCCACCGACTCCAGCATCCCGGCGACGGCCTCGCGGACGACGGCCATCACGTCGCGGTGGTCGGCGATGAAGCCGAGTTCGGCGTCCAGGCTGGTGTACTGGGCGAGGTGGCGCGCGGTGTCGTGCGGCTCGGCGCGGAACACCGGACCGGTCTCGTAGACGCGCTCGAAGACGCCGACCATGGCCTGCTTGAAGAACTGCGGCGACTGCGCGAGGTACGCGGGCCGCCCGAACCAGTCGAGCGCGAAGACGTCGGCGCCGGACTCGGTGGCCGAGGAGACCACCTTCGGCGTCTGGATCTCGGTGAACCCGAGCCCGTCGAGCGCGGCCCGGAACCCGGCCACCGAGGCGGCGGAGATCCGGTGCGGGGCGGCGAGCCGCGGGTGCCGCAGGGTGACCGGCGCGCCGTCGAGGATCGTCGGCAGGGCAGCCGGGACGGTCGGGTGGTAGAGGCTGAACGGGGGCGCCTCGGCGAGTCCTGACAGCGCCTCGACGGTGGGGGCGGTCAGCTCGACTCCGTTCGGCGCCTGGGGGTTGGCCGTCACCGTGCCCCGGACCCGCAGCACGGTCTCCTCGGGGAAGTCGGCCTCCCCGGCGGGGGCGACCACCTGGGCGAGCCCGGAGCGGTCCCTCAGGACGAGGAAGGTGACGGACCTCAGGGCACGGCGGCGGTGCAGCCAGCCGCAGAGTTCGATGGATTCGCCGATGCGGCCGGGTAGTTCGGCGGCCAGGACACGGGCGGTCGTCGGGTGGATCATCGCGGCCCTCCGGGGGCGTCGTCATGATCCCTTGGGAGTGCGGGCGAGAAGGGGACTCGCGGTGCCACCGCACTTTCACCGCCGCCGGCGTGGACGACGGCGGTCTCGTTCGGGCCCGGTGACGGGGGCCGGCCGGCGGGGCATTTCCTCCCCGCACTCAGGAGTGTCTTCTCCCCGGGACGCAAGGCCGCCCTCACAGCTGGTGGCGGCTCTCTCGGCTCGCGGTGACCCGGAGGTACTCGTCTCCCTCGACGCGTTGCAGGGAGAGTAGGCGCGGGGTTGCCGGGCGGACAACGTGTTTTCCACCGGGCGGAGGAGCGGCCGGGTGCGGCTCGTCCGCGATTGTCCACAGACCTGTGGACAACTCGGTCGCGCACGGGGCAGCCGCGCCGTGGCGGCCGCCCCGTGCGCGTTCGTCACCTCAGCCGGGGAGGACCTGGGCGCAGCCCTCGGCGTACCCGCGGTCGACGAACCAGTCGGAGCGGAGCACCCCGATGATGTAGTGACCGGTCCGAGGCCCGACGACGCCGTCCACCTGCAGCTGAGCTCCGGGGAAGCGCTGGTTGACCAGGAGCTGGATCTTGTGGACGGCCATGTCCGTGTCAGGGCCGAACTTGCCGTCCACCACGACCAGACGGCCCCGGTCGTCCTCGACGTAGTGGTTGTAGAACTTCTGGACGCAGGCGACCGCCTTGGGGATGTTCGGCTGGCCGTAGCCCACGTTCCTCCCCGTCGAATCGGCCTGGCTGGTGCCGGCCAGCCCCGCCACGGCCGCCATCGCGGTGACCGCCACCACGGCCAGCCGCGCGCCCCTGCGCTTCATGCTCATTGCTTCCCCCGCTCGTGCGTTCTTGTCGGACCGTGAGAACTCTAGGGCGGTGCCGATCATGACCCGAACCGCTCGGGCTCGGGGGCGCCCGTCTCACGGCCGTCCCACGCGAGTGGACTGGCCATTGGGACGCGGAACAGGAGAGAAGTGGAGACGGCGGCCGCCGCGCTGACCTCAGATCAGGTGGTCGAACTCGCCGGCCTTGACCCCGAGGATGAAGGCCCGGAGCTTCGCGGCATCGGTCGTGACGACGACATCCGAATCGTCGGACTCGCGGAGGTGGCGCAGATCGCCAGCGCCGAGGGCAAGTTCGAGGCAGTTGTCTGCGCCTTCCGCACCGCTGAACGACGACTTCTGCCAGGAGAGATGAGACATCGCGTGCCTTTCAGGTCTGTAGCAGGTAAAGAAGGTGCTGGATAAGCCCCCACGAGTCACGGGAGGGTAGTTCTCGCAGCGACTTGCTGGTGTCGATAGCAGGAAGAGCAATATCACTCAGCTGCGTGAACTTCTGACGGTAGGCCGCGATGTCGGCAGGATCACCGAGGTGCTCAGCCCGCTTGGGGCCAGCCAGAACGATGGTTGAGAGGTCGGTGCAGCCAGGATCGCAGAACAGGAACGAGGCCGACAGCGGCCCGTGCTTGGGGGCGTTGAACGGCAGTACTTGGATAGCAACGTTGGGGAGCTCCGCCATTTCGAGCAGGTGAAGCAGCTGAGCCCTCATGACCGTGTCTCCTGCAAACCGCATGCGCAGCGCCGCTTCATGGATCACGAACCGGAACTGGCGCCGTTTGCCATCGGCGAGAGTACGCTGCCGCTCCATTCGGAATCTGACAGAAGCCGAGACGTCCCACTTGCCGTCGCGGTAGGCGTCCTCATAGATGGCTTCCGTATACGCAGGCAGTTGCAGAGCTCCAGGGACGTACAGCGTGTCGTAGCTGTCGAGCCGAACGGACCTCTCCTCCACTTCAGCCAAGTCAAGAGCAAGTGCCGGAACTTGTCCTTCGAATGCGGTCCACCAGCCCTTGCCCGTGCTCCGCCCCATCTCCGCAAGTGCCACTCGGTACGGAACATCAACGCAGCCATAGGCGTCGAGCCAGATCTCAAGCCGCTCCGCGTTGAGGGAAATCCGACCCGCTTCGGTGTGGCTGACCGCAGGACCCTTCATCCCCACAAGCGCACCCGCCTCCGAGGCGGACAGTCCCGCCGCCAAGCGAAGTCGTTGCAGCTCTTCGCCAAACCGGCGCTGTCGCTGGCTGATCGGCCCCTTGTATCCCACGGCTGTCCTTCCCTGTCAGGGCAGTCTCGCGCACAAGCCGCCCGGGACGCCACCAAACGGTGAAGCCAGCTGACGAGACTTGGCGATTGACTTGCAACTCTTACACGCATCCCCCTACTCTCAGTGTTGCACCGATCACACGGCGGAGCGTCAGTAATGCCTTCCCGGGCGCCGCAGAGCAGCCATGTGCGGCCTGGCTCACGGTCACGCCCCCGTCGCGAACTCCCTCTCCTCCCCCGGAGGTTCTTCGTGCGTGCCTTCAACCCTCCCGACTGGTCCTCCGCCCGTCACGAGCTGCGTGAGGCCCTCTCCCTCTCCAACTGGCCGCCGGACACCATCGCCGACGCCGAACTCGCGCTCCACGAACTCTTCGTCAACGCCTGGAAGCACGCGGGCAGTCAGGCGCCCCTCGTGGTCGTCCTGCTCCTCGACCGCACCCTCCGGGTCTCGGTCACGGACGACAGCCCCGTCCTCCCCGAGCCCCGCGCCTCCTCGGACCCCTACGAACTCTCGGGCCGCGGACTGCACTTGGTCCGCTCGCTCACCCACCGGTTCGGCGCCGACCCCCGCAAGAACGGCAAGTCCGTCTGGTTCGAGCTGGACGCCGCCGCGTGAACACCGAACTGCTCACACAGGGGCCGACGTGGGTGTCCTGATCCCGCTCGTCACCGAGGCGATCCACACCGAACGCACCACCGCCGCCTACCTCGCCGTCGAGCACGTCCCCGACGCCGCCCTCCAACTCCGCATCGCCGTCGACCTCGACGTCCATGCCGCCCCCGGCGAGCACCTCGCGCTCCCCCTCACCCGCGACCAGGCCCTCGACCTGCTCGGCGACCTCGCCGCCCACCTCGGCCGGCGCGTCATCGGCATCACCCGGTGAGGGCCGGCACCGTCGCCTTCCTCGTCGCAGCCGCCTTCGCCGTCCTCCTCGCGCTCGCGCTGCTCACCGTCGCCCTCGGCGTCGTCACCACCCTCAGGGTGCACCGGCCCGACGAGGACGACCGCCCTCCCGCCTGACCCGACCCTCCCCGAAGGGCGCCACCGCCATGCCCGGCCCGTCCCCCGAATCCCCCCTCGCCAACGCGCTCGCCGCCGCCACCTACGCGGTGGCCGCCGCCTTCAACGCCCACACGGGCGGCACGCCCGTGCCGCCCGCGCCCGACGACTTCGACTGGCCGCAGCTCGAAGCCTTCGTCCACGGCCTCGGCTTCGAGGCCGACCACTCCGACGCCGCCCTCAACCTCTACCGTCTGCTCACCGCGGTCCAGCGGATCGCCTACCGCGAGGCCGCCGGCCGCAACACCACCTGGCACCCGACCCGCCTCAACCCCACCTAAGGGCTGTCCCGTTACTGACCTCTACTAACCTCCGATATGGCTGCTCGGTTCTGCCAGCGGGGGGCCGCCAGGATGATCGAGAGATGGCTCTCGTGGGGGATCGTGATCGTGCGTGTGGCCGACGCACTGCCGTTGAGGTTCAGGCGATGGTGGGGTCATGCCGATCACACGTCTCGCCCTTCCGCTCGGCGACACCGAGCGCCCCGTCCCCGCCTGGGCCCTCAGGCTCGCCAGGGCCCTCCCGTTCATCGTGCTGCCGCACTGCCTGTGGCGGCTCCCGTTCGCCGTCGGCTTCCAGATGGGCACGATCGATCCGCACCTCCCGCCCATGCCCTGGTGGGGGCCGGGCTATGTCGTCGGGCTCAGCGTGCTCACCGAGGCGCTGTGCCTGCTGACCACCGGGCTGGTGGCCGGCTGGGGCGAGGTGTTCCCGCGCTGGATACCGCTCATCGGTGGCCGTCGCGTGCCGCCGCTCGCCGCCGTGATCCCGGCGGTCCTGGGCGGGCTGATCCTGGTGGCACTGTTCGACCAGTACCCGCTCGCCTGGGTGGGAGCCGTCCCCGAGGTGGGATACAGCAACGGCTGGTGGATGGCTCTGGCCCGGGCCTGCGTCAGCCCGGCGATGCTGTGGGGGCCAATCGTGCTGGCCCTGGCCTGGGCCTACTACCGGCGGCGCCGACCTGCCTGATGGGTTGGCCGGTTCAGACCGTCCGAGCCCGGATGACTCCGTCCACGCGGCGAACACAGCGCCAGACAGCATGATTCGCCGAGGCATAGCGGCCGTGAGCGCCCAGCCCCCGACAAAAGAGGGTGAGATGATCTCGCGGTGGCTGGCTTGATCACGGCGTCGGAGCCGTCCTGGATAGCCCCGTTCACCGGGCTGAGCTCGCGCGACTTCCGCAAGTTGATCACGATGCTGCGTCGCGAGGGCGCCGAGACGGTGCGTCCGGGCCGGCCGTGGAGCCTCTCCTTGGAGGGCCGGGTTCTGCTCGTCTCCGCCTACTGGCGAACCAACCTGACGCTGCGGCAGCTCGCGCCGCTGTTCGGGATCTCCAAGTCGGCGGCCGACCGGATCATCGACCACGTCGGCCCGCTGATGGCGCTCAAGCCCCGGCAGCGGTTCCGCAAGGACACCGTGCTGATCGTCGACGGCACCCTGGTCCCTACCCGCGACCACACCGTCGCCGAGCTGTCCAAGAACTACCGGTACTCCACCAACCACCAGGTCGTCATCGATGCCCACAGCCGCCTCATCGTGGCGATCGGCAGACCCCTCCCGGGCAACCGGAACAACTGCAAGGCCTGGGCAGAATCCGGCGCCAAGTCGGCCGTCGGCAAGACGACCACGATCGCCGACGGGGGCTACCTGGGCACCGGCCTGGTGATTCCACACCGCCGACCGCGCGGCGGCGAGCTGACCGAGTGGCAGGCCCAGCACAACCGCGAGCACAAACAGGTCCGCGCCCGCGTCGAGCATGTCTTCGCCCGGATGAAGACCTGGAAGATCCTGCGCGACTGCCGTCTCAAGGGCGACGGAGTCCATCACGCCATGCTCGGCATCGCCCGCCTGCACAACCTCCGCCAGGTTGCGTAAGCAGGCGGACGAAGGCCAGTCGACCCCTGTCCTGATCTACTCAAAGATCAATTGCGGGCCAGCCCTTGGGAAGTCGGCCCCGCCGACTTCCCACTCCGCACCCCCACGCATTGCATCCTTGCCACCCGCTGCCGCAGCGCGCCCACACCGAGCGGACCGGTGATCACCTCACCGCCCGTGGACGCAGCACAGCGCAGGAAGTCGGCCCCTCCGACTTCCTGCGCGGGCCGTTTCCCAGCGCCGGGCTCAGCCCGCTCCGTCCGCCGCGGTGAACACCCCCGCGACGTCCGCCACGTGCTCGCCCTCCTCAGCCGTCTCCCAGTTCGGGTAGTACACCTCGCGTGTGGTCCCGATACGCGTGTACCCCTGCTCGCGCATCCATGTGATCACCGCGTCGTGCACGCCCACCATCGTCACGAAGTCCCGGTCCTTCTTCCCCAGTTCCGTGTACGCCTCGCGGTGCGCCGGCTCGACCCGCACGCCGATCTCCCCCACGGGCTCGACCGAGTCCGTCGTCGGCACGCAGACCTCGACCGGGCCGTCCGAGTCGTCGCTCACGATGCCGTGGTAGACGGCGAAGAGCGGTCCGGACAGGCAGGCGCCGGTCGACCGCAGGTGCGCGAAGATCGTCTCGGTGGCCTCGCCCAGGAAGTCGAGGAGACCCTCGGCGGTGACGTGGCGCCGGATGAACAGCACCTTCTGCTCGGGCACCTCACGCTCGGCCATCTCGTACATGCGTGGTTTCCTTCCAGCCAGAACCTCGCGGGCGTAGCCCACCGCCTCCCGGCGGGCCGCATGCACGGACTGCTCGCGCCGCCAGTAGGCGTCGAGCAGCCGGACCGACTCCGCTCCACCCGGGTCGAGCACCCCCGCGATCAGGGCGAGCGGCATGCCGGCGGCGCGCAGCAGCGCGATCCGGCGGGCCCGCTCGACCTGGTCGAGGCCGTACCGCCGGAACCCCGTCCGCGGGTCGACCCGCGCCGGCGCCAGCAGCCCGCGCTCCCCGTAGAGCCGCAGCGCCTTGTGGCTCAGCCCGGTCCTGGCCGCGAGCTCCCCGATGCCGATCAAGTCCCCGTGCATGCCGCCACTCTGGCCTCTGCCCCAGGGGCAGAGGCCAGCGCCGCCCAGGAGCCCCGACTTCACCGGATCTCTACATCGACCATTTCAGACAATCAGTTCTTCATCCCCGCAAACACCATGACAAGGGACTTGACCGGCGTATGCACCGCGTAGAACCCTGGGCCGCCCTCCGGACTCCCCCGGGAGCGTCCTTCCTCACTCGGCCCCGACAGTGAGTTGATCGTCATGCGTCTTACCCACCTCCTCCGCACGTCCGCCACGGTGGCGGCAGCGGCGGGTCTGCTGGCCGCCTCGGCCGTCGCCCCGGCGTACGCGACGGCGGGCACCTACACGGTGCAGCTGCGGCAGTCCGTCCCCCGCACCGCGTCCACCGCCGAAGGCGGCGTCCCCAGCAGTGGCGAGCAGTGCCCCGGAATCCCTTCGACCATGGACGGCTGGCACTTCGTCCTGCCCACCAACGAAGCGCACTTCGTGAAGCTGACCGTCACCTTCGAGCCCGGTGGCCAGCAGGTCGTCACCACCTTCGGCCCGCCGACGGACAAGCACGCCTACGTGGCGTCGGCTCCCGGCGCCAAGCTCACCTCGGCCGTCGCCGAGGTCAGCGGCGGTGACCTGAAGCTGTTCAACCTGTCGCACACCTGCGCGGCGACGGTTCCCACGCCGACGCCGACGCCGACCACCACGCCGTCGCACCCGACGCCCAGCACCTCCACCTCGCCGAGCGGCTCCGCCTCGCCGAGCAGCTCCGCCACGCCGTCCGCGTCGCAGTCCGCCTCGCCGAGCGGGTCGGCCTCGCCGAGCGGCAGCACCTCCCCCAAGCCGTCGACGAGCGGCTCCGCCGCCCCGACGCCGTCGGCCGGCAGCTCGACGGGGGCCGGCGTGAGCCCGTCGGCGACCGTCTCCGCCGCCGCTGCGGCGAGCGCGTCCCCGTCCGCCACCGCCACCGGTTCGGGTGGCGGGAGCCTGGCCTCCACCGGCGCCAGCGTCGGCGGGGCCGCCCTGGCGGGCGTGCTGCTGATCGGCGCGGGCGGCGTGCTCGTCATGCGCCGCCGCAAGGCTGCCGCCCAGAAGTAGCGGACAACGGCACCGACGACGAGCGGCGAGGCCCCGACGGGCCTCGCCGCTCGTTCGCATCTCCGGCCGTGTCCGGCGCTCCGGCCCCGCACAGGAAGTCGACCGGCCCGACTTCCCACTCCGCCCCCGCCACCGGCGGCCGGCCTCCGGGGTGCCCCTGAGGGGAACCCCGAGAGGGCATCCGTCTTCCCGGTGACGCAGGTCAGGGCCGGGATCGCCATCCAGGCTGAGGATTCGGCGGCCGCGGCGGCGGAGCATGGAAGTACGCCGGCCGGAGAGACCGGCCCCAGGTGCTACGACACGGAGACCGCCATGAGCCGCCTCGCCCGCCCCCGCAACAACCGCGTCATCGCCGGCGTCTGCGCCGGGATCGCCAAGCGCTTCGGCCTGTCCGCGTGGACCGTCCGGATCATCTTCCTGGCCTCCTGCCTGCTGCCCGGCCCGCAGTTCCTGATCTACCTGGCGCTCTGGCTGCTGCTCCCCCAGGAGCCGTGAAACCGCGGGTACGACGCGAACGGGCCGCCCGCGCCCCCGGTGATCCCGGGGGTGCGGGCGGCCCGCCGTACGACGGAGCGCGTCAGCCGCCGAGGCCCGGCAGCGGGAGGGCGCCGGTGAGCCCGCCGAGCGGGGTGCTGCCCAGACCCGGAACGCTCGGGACGGCGGCGCGGGGGGCGGCGTCGGCGGGAGCCGTCATGGCCTGGCCTGCGCTCGGGGCGAGCGTGCCCAGGGTGCCGGCGACCTTGTCGCCGCCGGGCAGCTTGGCCGCGGTGTCGGTGACGGCACCGGTCACGGCCGGGTTGGTCACCGCACCCGTGGGAAGCCCCAGGCCACCGGCGGCGGCCGGGTCGGCGGACGCGCTGCCGGCGCCGACCGCGGCAATGGCGATGCCGAGCACGGCGGTACCGGCAGCCTTGAGAGTGGCCTGCTTCATGTTCGTCCCCTTGGATCCTCGTCGGTGGCCGACATCCGCGGCAGGGCAGGCGGGATCCGCCGCCCCCGCCGGGCGGCGATGACTGGCACACCGTAGTGATTGGATCGCACGAGGATCAAAGGCGGTTAACCCACACGAGTGGGTAGTCAGATGAACGCCAATTCCCCTGCCGGGCAACGGCGTTCATCCGACCACGCACCACCCCGTCCGGCCTCAGGAGCCGACGCTGAACAGCCACTCCGCCTTGAGCTCGGCGTAGCCCGGCTTGATCACGTCGTTGATCATCGCGAGCCGCTCGTCGAACGGCAGGAACGCCGACTTCATCGCGTTCACGGTGAACCACTCCATGTCGCCCAGCGTGTAGCCGAACGCCTCCACCAGGTGCCCGAACTCGCGGCTCATGCTGGTGCCGCTCATCAGCCGGTTGTCGGTGTTGACCGTCACCCGGAACTTCAGCCGGCTGAGCAGCCCGATCGGGTGCTCGGCGTACGACGTGGCCGCCGCGGTCTGGAGGTTGGAGGTGGGGCACATCTCCAGCGGGATGCGCTTGTCACGCACGTACGCGGCCAGCCGGCCGAGCTCGACGCTGCCGTCCTCGTTCAGGGTGATGTCGTCGACGATCCGGACGCCGTGGCCGAGCCGGTCGGCGCCGCAGCACTGCAGGGCCTCCCAGATCGACGGCAGGCCGAAGGCCTCGCCCGCGTGGATGGTGAAGTGGTTGTTCTCGCCCTTGAGGTAGTCGAAGGCGGCCTGGTGGCGGGTGGGGGGGTACCCGGCCTCGGCGCCGGCGATGTCGAAGCCGACGACGCCGCTGTCGCGGTGGCGGTTCGCCAGCTCGGCGATCTCCTGCGAGCGCGCGGCGTGCCGCATCGCGGTGATCAGGGTGCCGATGCGGATGCGGTGGCCGGCCGCCTTGGCGTTCGCCTCGCCGAGCCGGAAGCCCTCCTGGACGGCCTCGACGACCTCGTCCAGGGTCAGGCCGCCCTCCAGGTGCTGCTCGGGGGCGTAGCGGACCTCGGCGTACACGACGCCGTCGGCGGCCAGGTCCTCGGCGCAGTCGGCGGCGACCTTGATCAGGGCGTCGCGGGTCTGCATCACGGCGCAGGTGTGCGCGAAGGTCTCCAGGTAGCGGACCAGCGAGCCGGAGTCGGCGGCCTCGCGGAACCACTCGCCGAGCGCCTTCGGGTCGGTGGTGGGGAGCCCTTCGTAGCCGACCGCGGCGGCCAGCTCGACCACGGTCTCGGGGCGGAGCCCGCCGTCGAGGTGGTCGTGCAGGAGCACCTTCGGGGCGCGGGCGATCTGGTCGGGGGTGGGGATCCGGGGGCCGGTGCCCGCGGTGGTGACTGGGATCTGGTTCTCCATTGCGGGAGTGTAGCTCCTACGCGCGTAGACAGGCCACCGTCCACGCGGCCGGTTCGGCGAATGTGCACCCGGAATTCCTCCGAAGGGACGAGCGGGCACCTCCCCGGCACCCCGGATACCCCCGGGAGGGCGGCCAACCGCCGCCCTCCCGAGCCGGACGCCGTGCCCTCAGTCGTGCTGCAGCAACCGCCCCCGCCGCGACAGCACGAAGTCCCGGAACGCCGCCACCGGCGGGGTCGGCGGCCGCCCCGCCGCCCACGCCAGCCCGATCGCCCGCCGGGTGCGGGGCGCCGTGACCTCCAGCTCCACCACCCCCGGCCGCGCCACCAGCGCGGGCGGCAGCAACGCCACCCCCAGCCCGGCCGCGACCAGCCCGCGCAGGGTCTCCGCCTCCTCGCCCTCGAAGGCGATCCGCGGCGCGAAGCCGGCCTCCGCACAGAACCCGTCCGTGATCGCGCGCAGCCCGTACCCGCGCTCCAGGCCGACGAACGGCTCCTCGGCCACCTCCGCCAGCCGGATCCGCCGCCGCCCCGCCAGCCGGTGGTCGGCCGGCACCACCAGGTACAGCCGCTGCTCGTCCAGCGGACGGGCCACCAGCGCCGGGTCGTCCTCCGGCAGCGGCGACACCAGGCAGAGGTCCAGCTCACCGTCCTTCAGCCGTTCCAGCATCGCGCCGACGTAGTCCTGCACCAGCTGGAACCGCACCTGCGGGTACGCCGCCCGGAACCCGCGCAGCAGGGCCGGCACCGCGTCCGTCCCCATGGTGTGCAGGAAGCCGAACGCCACCCGACCGGCCGCCGGGTCCGCCTCCGCCCGGGCCGCCTCCGCGCCGCGCTCCAGCTCGGCCAGCGCCCGCTCCACCGAGGCCAGCAGCAGCCGGCCGGCCCGGGTCAGCCGGACCGTCCGGCCCTGACGGGCCAGCAGGTCCACGCCCAGCTCCGCCTCCAGCCGGGCCACCGCCCGGGACAGCGTCGGCTGCGGCATGCCGAGCACCGCGGCCGCCTGCGTCACGTGCTCCAGCCGGGCCACCGCCGCGAACTGGGCCAACTGCGGCGCCAGCCGGGCGGCCGGCAGCTCCGGCCCCAACTCGGCGAGCCGGTGCGGGAGCTCGAACTCCCCGGTGCCCTCCGTCACGATACTCCGCCCTTCCTGCGTCCAGCCCTGCTTCCAGCTGCGCTCATGCGCTGACGCATGCATTATCGACCGATCATGCATTGGACGCATCAACGCCGCCGGGCCTAACGTCAGCGTCATGCAGCCCTCCAGTACCGGGGCATCCGTGGCCACTCCGGATGCCCTCGCCCAGCCGTCCCCGCTCACCGCACGCACCGACGACCGCCACCGCCCCGGCCAGCGCGCCTTCCGCCGCGCCAACCTCGCACTGTTCGCCGCCGGCATCGCGACCTTCGTCCTCCTCTACTCCACCCAGGGCCTGCTGCCGGTCCTCTCGGCCGACCTCGACCTCACCCCCGGCCAGGCCAGTTGGACCGCCTCCGCGGCCACCCTCGGCCTCGCCCTCGCCCTGCTCCCGGCCAGCGCACTCTCCGACCGGTACGGGCGCACCGCGGTGATGACCGCCTCCATGCTCGCCGCCTCCGCCCTCGCCCTGGCCCTGCCGTTCGCGCCGGACCTCACCGGCCTGGTCGTGCTGCGCGCCCTCCAGGGCGCCGCCCTCGCCGGACTGCCCGCCACCGCGATGGCCTACCTCGCCGAGGAGTTCCACCCCGGCGCGCTCGCCTCCGCGATGGGCCTGTACGTGGCCGGCAACAGCATCGGCGGCATGGGCGGCCGGCTGCTCTCCGGCTGGGTCGCGGCCGGCTTCGGCTGGCGCTGGGGCCTGGCCGCCTCCGCCGCCCTCGCGCTGCTCGCCGCGCTGGCCTTCCGGCTGCTGATCCCCACCGCCCGCCACTTCACCCCGGCCCCGGTGGACGCCCGCGCCCTCGCCCGCACCGTCGGCCGGCACCTGCGCAACCCGCTGCTGGTCCGGCTCTACGCGCTCGGGCTGCTCTTCATGGCCGTGTTCGGCGCGGTGTACAACACCGTCGGCTACCGGCTGATCTCCGCGCCGTTCAACCTGCCGGAGTCGGTCGCCGCCTCGATCTTCGTGGTGTACCTGGTCGGCACCGGCACCTCGGCCGCCGCCGGCCGCCTCTCCGGCCGGCTCGGCCGGCGCGGCGCCCTGTACGTCGCCATCGGCGTGACCGCCGCCGGGCTGCTGCTCTCGCTCGCCGGCTCGCTGATCTGCGCCCTGCTCGGCCTGGTCCTGATCACGGCCGGCTTCTTCGCCGGCCACGCGACCGCGTCCTCCGCCGTCGGCCGCACCGCGACCGAGGGCCGCGCCCAGGCCTCCGCGCTGTACCTGATCGCCTACTACCTGGGCAACAGCCTCGGCGGGACGATCGGCGCCGACGCGTACCACGCCACCGGCTGGCCGGGCGCCGCCGCCGTCGGCCTCACCGCCATGACCCTCGCCGCCGCCGTCACCCTCTACGCCACCCGCCAGGCCCTCGCCGCCCGCCGGGCACCAGGGATACCGACAGGAAGACTTTCTTCCCGGTAGACTTTCCGTATGGCTGACCTGAAGCGCCGCCGTCGCCCGCATCTGGTGTCCACGCCCGTCCGCAAGAAGGGCGTGGTCACCATCCCGCAGGAGATAAGAGAGCAGCTGGACCTCCAGGAGGGGGATCAGCTGGTGGTCGCCGTGGAGGACGGTCGGATCATCCTCACTCCGGCCTCGGTCATCCCGGACGATCAGGCCTGGTTCTGGAGCCCTGCCTGGCAGGCCGGGGAGGCAGAGGTCGACGAGGCCGTCGCCGAGGGTGAGCGCGGCGAGGTGTTCCAGGACGGTGAGGCCTTCCTGAAGTCCCTCGCCGACGAAGCCGGGCTGGACCTGGGGGAGATCAAGCGCCGTGCCGACGTATGAGTCCCTGGCCCACTTCCTGCGCGACTGGAAGAACCTGACCGCCGCCCAGAAGGCCGCCTTCCTGGTCGCGGTCGCCCAGTTCGTCGCCCACGTGCGGGCCGGCGAGGGGTTCCGGCGAGGGCTGCGGGTGAAGAGGATGCAGGGCCATCCGGACGTCTGGGAGCTCAGCTGGGCCCCGGACGGCCGGGCGACGTTCCACTACGGCGCTCCCGTCCAGGACGGCGAACCGCACATCGTCTGGCGCCGGATCGGCACCCACGAGATCTCCAACCGCCCGTGAGCGCCCAGGACAACCGCCTCCGCACCGACCCTGCCTGGGCCGTCCGCACCCTCCCAGTCGGCCACGACCTCGTCCGCAAGGCTCCCGAGGAGTTCCTCAGGCTCGCCCTCACCGCGGCCGGGTGAGCAGCCGCCCGGCGCTACACTCCCGGCCATGAGCCTCGATCCGGCCGAGTACACCCGACTGCGCATGACCGCCGGGCAGTTGTCGCACGTGCCGGGGGTGGGGAGGGCGGAGATCGCCGACGGTGCGGTCCGCCTGACGCTGCCACCGACCGGCCGGCACGAGCTCGCCGTCATCCGCATCGCGCGGCAGCTCAACGCCCAGCTCCCGCGGACGCATCCTGGTCACATCGCGCATCCCGGCGCCGACCTGGAGGACACCGGGCTCGGTCGACTGCGCAATCCCGACCTCATGGTCTTCGCCGGGAAGGCGCTTGAGAGCGACCAGCCGGCCCTCCTGCCGCACGAGGTACTGCTGGCCGTGGAGATCGTCTCCCGGTCCAACCCGGAGAACGACTACCACGGCAAGGTTCGCGACTACGCGGCCATGGGCATCCCGTTCTACCTGATCGTGGACCCCCGGACCGGCACCGGGATCGTGCACGCGGAGCCCGGCTACACCTCGCGCAAGGAGTTCGTCTTCGGTGACACCGTCGCCGTGGGCCCGTGGACGCTCGACACCGGCGGTCTGCTCACGTACGCCTGAGCAGGCGTACGTGAGCGGACCCGCGGCTCACGCGATGCGGTCCAGCACGATCGGGTTCGGGGTGAACGCGGTGCCGGCCGGGGCGACCTCCACGCCGTCGGCGAGGGCCTCGATGGCGTAGTCGTAGCGCTCCGGGGTGTCGGTGTGCAGGGTCAGCAGCGGCTGGCCGGCCACCACGGTGTCGCCCGGCTTGGCGTGCATCTCGACGCCGGCACCGGCCTGCACCGGGTCCTCCTTGCGGGCGCGGCCCGCGCCGAGGCGCCAGGCGCAGACGCCGATCGCGTACGCGTCGAGCTTGGTGAGCACGCCGGAGGCGGGCGCGTGGATGACGTGCTGCTCGCGGGCGACCGGGAGCGGGGCGTCGACGTCGCCGCCCTGGGCGGCGATCATGCGGCGCCAGTGGTCCATCGCGGAGCCGTCGCGCAGCGCGTCGGCCGGGTCCTTGCCGTGCACGCCGGCCGCGGCGAGCATCTCGCGGGCCAGCGCGAGGGTCAGCTCGACCACGTCGGCCGGGCCGCCGCCGGCCAGCACCTCCAGCGACTCGCGGACCTCCAGCGCGTTGCCCGCGGTGAGGCCGAGCGGGGTGGACATGTCGGTGAGCAGCGCGACGGTCTTGACGCCGGCCGAGGTGCCGAGGCCGACCATGGTGCGGGCCAGCTCGCGGGCGTCGTCCAGGTTCTTCATGAAGGCGCCGGAGCCGACCTTCACGTCGAGGACGAGCGAGCCCGTCCCCTCGGCGATCTTCTTGGACATGATCGAGGAGGCGATCAGCGGGATCGCCTCGACCGTGCCGGTGACGTCGCGCAGCGCGTACAGCTTCTTGTCTGCGGGCGCGAGGCCGTCGCCGGCGGCACAGATCACCGCGCCGGTGTCGCGCAGCACCTGGAGCATCTCCTCGTTGGAGAGCAGGGCGCGCCAGCCGGGGATGGACTCCAGCTTGTCGAGGGTGCCGCCGGTGTGGCCGAGGCCGCGGCCGGACAGCTGCGGGACGGCCGCGCCGCAGGCGGCGACCAGCGGGGCGAGCGGCAGGGTGATCTTGTCGCCGACGCCGCCGGTGGAGTGCTTGTCGCTGGTGGGCTGGGCGAGCGAGGAGAAGTCCATCCGGACGCCGGAGCGGATCATCGCGTCGGTCCAGCGGCTGATCTCGCGCAGGTTCATGCCGTTGAGCAGGATCGCCATGGCGAGCGCGGACATCTGCTCGTCGGCCACCTCGCCGCGGGTGTAGGCGTCGATGACCCAGTCGATCTGAGCGTCGCTCAGCTCTCCGCGGTCGCGCTTGGTCCTGATGACGGAGATGGCGTCCATGGCGTGCTCCAAGAGGGGTTCAAAAGCGAAGAGTGTCGCGAGCTGGCCGGGTTTCGGCCCACTCGCGACACTCTACGCGCGTAACAGAGAGACGGACTAGAGCCGCTCCGGCCCGAACGCGTCGGGGAGCACCTCGCTCATCGGCTTCACCCCGGAGGGCAGCTCGACCAGCAGATCCGGCCCGCCGTGCTCGTACAGCAGCTGGCGGCAGCGGCCGCACGGCATGAGCAGCCGGCCGTCCCCGTCCACACAGGTGAAGGCGGTCAGCCGGCCGCCGCCGCTCGCGTGCAGCGCGGAGACCAGGCCGCACTCGGCGCAGAGGCCGAGCCCGTACGAGGCGTTCTCCACGTTGCAGCCGGTGACCAGCCGCCCGTCGTCCACCAGGGCGGCGGCACCGACCGGGAACTTGCTGTACGGGGCGTACGCGTGGGCCATCGCCTCGCGCGCCGCCTCGCGCAGCCGCTCCCAGTCGACCACCGGGGCCGTTCCGGACGTCACTTGCCCTGGCCCTTGCGGTAGATCTGGCCGTCCGCCTTCGGCGGCCGCAGGCGCTGCGAGGCCAGCGAGAGCACCACCAGGGTGATCACGTACGGCGTGGCGACGATCAGCGGACGCTCCACCTGGTCGGTGAGGGCGTACCAGGCGAACAGGCCGCCGGAGACCACGAAGGTGATCGCCGCGCTGGTCAGCTTCCGGCGGTACACGTTCCAGACCGCCAGCAGCAGCATCGCGATCGCGACGACCAGGATCAGCACGTGCACCGACTCCGGGTCGCGCAGCTGGAGGCTGTCGGTGAAGCCGAACAGGCCGGCGCCCATGGCGAGACCGCCCGGCATCCAGTTACCGAAGATCATCGCCGCGAGGCCGATGAAGCCACGGCCGAGGGTCTGGCCGTCCTTGTAGAAGTGCGCGGCGACCAGCGAGAGGTACGCACCGCCGAGGCCGGCGAAGGCGCCGGAGGCGACGACCGCGTAGTACTTGTACTTGTAGACGTTGACGCCCAGCGACTCGGCCGCCGTCGGGTTCTCACCGCAGGAGCGCAGCCGCAGGCCGAACACCGTGCGCCAGAGCAGGAAGTAGCTGGCCACGATCAGCGCACCGGCCAGCGGCACCAGCACCGAGATGTTGGTGACCAGGCCGCCGAGCACACCGGCGACGTCGGAGACCAGGAACCAGTGGTGGTTCTCCAGGTTCTTCAGACCCGTGGAGAGGCCGGGGATGGTGATGTACGGCAGCGGATCGGCCGGCGGGGACTGGTTCGCCCCGGCGCCGTCGGCGATGTAGTCCTTGTAGTAGATCCGGTTGACGTACGCGCAGATGCCGGGGATCAGCAGGTTGATGCCGACGCCGGAGACGATGTGGTCGACGCCGAAGGTCACCGTGATGACGGCGTGCAGCAGACCGCCGAGCGCACCGCCCAGCATGCCGGCCAGCAGGCCGACCCAGGGGTTGACCAGGAAGCCGGCCCAGGCGCCGCAGAAGGTGCCGGCGACCATCATGCCTTCGAGACCGATGTTGACCACGCCGGCCCGCTCGGACCAGAGACCGCCCAGACCGGCCAGGCCGATCGGCACGGCGGCGCTGAGCGCGGCGGTGACCTGTCCGGAGGAGGTCAGCGAGTGGTTGCCGGTGATCATGCCCACGGCGGAGAAGAGGACCAGGGTGCCCGCGATCAGCAGCAGCACCACCGGCCAGGACATCTTGCGCTTCTTGGCGGGAGCGCCCGGCGCCTTCGCACGGGCTGCGGTGGCGGTGCTCATGCCGACACCTCCTTCTTCTCGTTGGCGGCCGCGGCCTGGGCGGCGAGCTCGGCGCCGACCTTCTGCTGCTGGCGCTTGAGGCCGTAGCGGCGCACCAGCTCGTAGGCGACGACGACGCAGATGACGATGGTGCCCTGCATGACCGGGACGATCTCCTGCGGGAAACCGCCCTGGTTCGGCAGCAGGGCGCCGGTGGTGTCCAGGAAGGCGAAGAGCAGGGCCGAGAAGGCCATGCCGATCGGGCTGTTGCGGCCGAGCAGGGCGACCGAGATGCCCAGGAAGCCGAGGCCCGGCTGGAAGCTCTGGCCGAAGTAGTACGAGTTCTGCAGCAGCTCGGGCAGGCCGATCAGACCGGCCAGACCGCCGGAGACCAGCATCGAGATGACGATCATGCGCTTGACGTTCACGCCGGACGCGGTGGCCGCGGACTCCGAGCGGCCGGTGGCGCGCAGGTCGAAGCCGAAGCGGGTGCGAGTCAGGGTGAACTGGAACGCCACGCCGACCAGGATCGCGATGAACAGGAAGCCGTACAGCGGGCCGCCGTTGGTGTCGAGCGCGAAGAAGTGGCTGGACTCCGAGACCGGGGCGGTCTGGATGGCGTTGGTGGTGCCGCCCTTCTCCGGCGCGAAGCGGCCGGGGACGAGCAGCAGACCCACGATGGCGATCGCGATGGCGTTCAGCATGATGGTCGAGATGACCTCGCTGACGCCGCGCATGACCTTCAGCAGACCCGCGATGCTGGCGTAGAGGCCACCGACCAGCATGGCGGTGATCAGCAGCAGCGGGATCTGGATGAACGACGGCAGGTCGAGCTGGCTGCCGACGTACGCCGCGAACAGCGCCGCGACCTTGTACTGGCCCTCGACACCGATGTTGAAGAGGTTCATCCGGAAGCCGAAGGCGGCGGCCGCGGCGGCCAGGTAGTACGTGGTGGCCCGGTTCAGGATCAGCACCTGGCCGTCGGCCTTGGTGCCGAAGGTGACCATCACGTCCCAGGCGTCGAACGGGTTCTTGCCCGAGGTCGCCAGCAGGACCGAACAGATCGCGACGGAGAGGATGACGGCGAGCACCGGCGCCGCGAGGGCGAGCACGATCTTCTCGACGCTGAACCGCTGCGCCAGGGAGCTCTTGGCCGCCGGCTTCGGGGCGGCGGGGGTGGTACTGGTCATGTGGCTACTCCCCCGCCTGCGGGTCGGCGGTGTCGGTGGGGGTGTCGGACGGGGTGGCGTCCTGCGGGCCGGGCGCGGCCTCGGTGCCCTCGGCGAGGATCCCGTGGAACTCCTCGACGGCCTCCGGCTCGGACTCGATGTGGCCGCGGGCCGCACCGGTCATCGCGGTGCCCAGGTCCTCCGCGGTCACGGTGGCCGGGTCGGCGTCGGCGACCAGGCGGCCGCGGTAGATCACCCGGATGGTGTCGGAGAGGCCGATCAGCTCGTCCAGGTCGGCGGAGATCAGCAGCACCGCGAGGCCGGCCCGCTGGGCGGTCCGGATGTGCTCCCAGATCTGCGCCTGCGCGCCGACGTCCACACCGCGGGTCGGGTGGGCGGCGATCAGCAGCTTGGGCTCGTGGCTCATCTCGCGGCCGATGATCAGCTTCTGCTGGTTGCCGCCGGAGAGGGAGGCCGCGGTGACCTCGATGCCGGGGGTGCGGACGTCGAACTCCTCGACGATCCGCTGGGTGTCACGGCGGGCGGCCGCCGGGTCGAGCAGCGGACCCCGGGAGTTCGGGCTCTCGGAGACGTGGCCGAGGATCCGGTTCTCCCAGAGCGGGGCCTCCAGCAGCAGGCCGTGCTTGTGGCGGTCCTCGGGGATGTAGCCGATGCCGGCCTCGCGGCGGGCGCGGGTCAGCGTGCCGGAGAGGTCCTTGCCGTCCAGGGTGACGGTGCCGGCGTCCAGCGGGAGCATGCCCATGACGGCCTCGACCAGTTCGGCCTGGCCGTTGCCCTCGACACCGGCGATGCCGAGGATCTCGCCCTTGTGGATGCGCAGCGAGATGTCGTCCAGGACCACGCGCTCGATGCCCTCGGCGTCGGTCTTGGCGATCCGCAGACCCTCGACGCTCAGCATCTCGTCGGTGGTGACGGTGGACGCGCGGCTCTCCGGGGAGGGCAGCTCGGCGCCGACCATCAGCTCGGCGAGCTGGCGCGCGGTGACGTTCGCCGGGTCGGCGTCGCCGACCGTGGTGCCGCGCCGGATGACGCTGATCGCGTCCGCCACCGACAGCACCTCGTGCAGCTTGTGCGAGATGAAGATGACGGTGACGCCCTCGGACTTGAGGTCGCGCAGGTTGTCGAAGAGCGCGTCGACCTCCTGCGGCACGAGCACCGCGGTCGGCTCGTCGAGGATCAGGATCTTGGCGCCGCGGTAGAGCACCTTGAGGATCTCGACGCGCTGGCGGTCGGCCACGCCGAGGTCCTCGACCAGGGCGTCCGGGCGCACGCCCAGGCCGTACTGGTCGGAGATCTCCTTGATCTTCGCCTTGGCCTTGGCGCCGATGCCGTGGATCTTCTCGCCGCCGAGGACGACGTTCTCCCAGACGGTCAGGTTGTCGGCGAGCATGAAGTGCTGGTGCACCATGCCGATGCCGCGCGCGATGGCGTCACCCGGGGTGTTGAACTCGCACAGCTCGCCGTTGATCGCGATGGTGCCCTCGTCCGGCTTCTGCATGCCGTAGAGGATCTTCATCAGCGTCGACTTCCCGGCGCCGTTCTCACCCATCAGGGCGTGCACGGTGCCGGTGGCGACGGTGAGGTTGATGTCGTGGTTGGCCACGACGCCGGGGAAGCGCTTGGTGATGCCGCGCAGTTCGACGGCCGGTGTCGCCGTCCCCGCGCTGGGGGTACCGCCCTTGCTGAGGGCGGGGTCGGATGCGGTGATGGCGATCTCCTGGTGGTCTGGAGGCGCGTCGTTGCGCTGGAGGGCCAAAAGAAAAAACGGTGGAGGGACGGGACGGGGCCCGGGGGTACGCACTGAGCGCACCCTTCCGGGCCCCTCCCTGATGCTGCGTCAATCATTGCGCTGCCGGGCAGGTGGCAGCGGCAGCGACGTCCGGGCGCGCCTTACGGAGCGGTCGGGACGGTGGTGGCGCCGGTCTTGATGGCGTTGGCGGCCTCGTCGAGCTTGCCCTTGATGTCGTCGATCTTGCCGCCGGTGGTGGCGAGCGAGACACCATCGGCCTTGAGGTCGAAGTTCTTCACGCCGGTGAAGACGGAGCCCTTCTTGGCCGACTCGATGTAGGCGTAGACGGCCTTGTCGACGTTCTTGACCATCGAGGTCAGGATGCTGTTCTTGTACTTCGACAGGGCCGGCTGGCTGGCCTGGTCGGAGTCGACACCGATGGCCAGGGCGCCCTGCTTGTTGGCGACGGCCTCGATGGCGCCGTTACCGGAGGAGCCGGCCGCGGAGTAGATGACGTCCGCACCCTTGTCGAGCTGGCCCTGCGCGGCCTCCTTGCCCTTGTCGGGCGAGTTGAAGCCGGAGAAGTCCGGGGGCGTGGTCAGGTAGGTGGTCTCGATCTTGATGTCCGGGGCGACGGACTTCGCACCGGCCACGTAACCGGCCTCGAACTTCTTGATCAGCTCGGACTGCACACCGCCGATGAAGCCGATGTGCTTGGCCTTGCTCTTGAGGGCGGCGGCCACACCGGCCAGGTACGAGCCCTCCTGCTCCGAGAAGGTCAGCGAGGTGACGTTGCTCGGCTGGGTCTGGGAGGCCGAGTCGATGATCGCGAACTTGGTGTTCGGGTTCTCCTTGGCGACCTTCTCGACCGCCGACTGGTACACGAAGCCAACCGCGATGATCGGGTTGTAACCGGCCGTGACCAGGTTCTTGAGGCGGGTCTCCTTGTCGGCCTCGGCCTCGCCGGTCTTGGCGTCGGCCTCGGTGACGGCGACGCCCAGGTCGGCCTTGGCCTTGTCCAGACCGCGGGCGGCGGAGTCGTTGAACGACTGGTCGCCACGACCGCCGATGTCGTAGGCCATACCGACCTTGAGGCTGCCCTCGGAGGAACCGGAGGAAGCGGTGGTGTCGTTGCTCTTTGCGCCGCAAGCGGCGAGCGAGGCGATGCCCAGGGAACCCGAGAGCACAACCGCGGCGAGCTTAGTTGAACGGCGCAAGGGAGTATCTCCTTCTACACGCACCCGTTTAGCGTGGTCGGACGCCACCGTAACGCGCGTAGAACACGGTTGGGTTACGGGCCGCCGGAGCATTCGGGTTGTTATCAAACCGTGGTCTCACGGTCTCCCCGAGGCTCCTTTCCGCTCCACGAGGGGTGCTCGGAACTGGCGCAGCCCAGTTTACGTAACCGAACATAAAGCCCGGATTCCGACAAACCGGGCAGGCCCAGGGCCCGCGCCCCGTGCTCCCCCGCCCCTACGCTCCGCTACCGCCCCACCGGCCCCTGCCCCGCGTCCGGCCCCGCCGGGCCCTGCCCCGCGTCCAGCGCCAGCGCCGCGAACAGCTCCACGCCGACCCCGATCGCCCGCTCGTCCACGTCGAAGCGGCCCTGGTGCAGGTCGCGCACGGTGGTGTCACCGGGGGCGCGGACGCCGAGCCGGGCCAGCGCGCCCGGGGCGTGCTCCAGGTACCAGGAGAAGTCCTCTCCGCCGAGGCTCTGCTCGGTGTCCTCCACCACCTCGCCGCCGTCCGGCCCGAACCGGGCCGTCATGGCGGCGTCCAGCAGGCCCACCGAGACCGCCTCGTTCACCACCGGCGGCACCCCGCGGTGGTAGTCGAGCGTCCACTTCGCCCGGTAGGTCTCGGCCAGCTTGGCGATCAGCTCGTGCAGCAGGTCCGGCGCCTCGCGCCAGCCGGCCAGCTCCAGGCAGCGGACCGTGCCCTCCAGCTCGGCGTGCTGCGGGATCACGTTGGGCGCGGAGCCGGAGGCGATCCGGCCCCAGACCAGGCTGACGCCCCAGCGCGGGTCCATCCGGCGGGCCAGGGCGGCCGGCAGGTCGGCGGCCATCCGGGCGATCGCGGTCACCAGGTCGGTGGTCAGGTGCGGGCGGGCGGTGTGGCCGCCGGGGCCGTCCAGGTGGAGCACCAGCCGGTCGCAGGCCGAGGTGATCGCCCCGGTCCGCAGTCCGATCCGGCCGACCTCCACCTTGGGGTCGCAGTGCACCGCGAAGATCCGGCCGACGCCGTCCATCCCGCCCGCGTTGATCACGTCCAGCGCCCCGCCCGGCATGACCTCCTCGGCGGGCTGGAAGACCAGCCGGACCGGGCGGCGCAGCTCGCCGGTGCGGGCGGCCTCCGCCAGCAGCAGGGCCGTTCCCAGTACGACCGAGGTGTGCACGTCGTGGCCGCAGGCGTGGGCCCGGCCCGGGACGGTGGAGCGGTAGGGCACGTCCGTCTTGGCGTCGTCGATCGGCAGGGCGTCGATGTCCGCGCGGAAGGCCAGGAACTCGGCGCCGCGCGCCGTCCCGGCCGGGACGATGTCGACGATCATCCCGGTGCCGCCGGGCAGCACCCGCGGGGCCAGGCCGGCCGCCGTCAGCCGGTCACGCAGCAGGCCGGTGGTGCGGAACTCCTGCCGGCCCAGCTCCGGGTGCCGGTGCAGATCGCGGCGGAAGGCGATCAGTTCGGGCTCCAGCGCTCTGACCCTGCCGCGCAGGTCGGCGGCGGGGCGGGCGGCGGTGAGCGTGACGGCCGGCTGGTCGGAGTCAGGACGGTTCATCTCAACAAGAGTAGGCCTGTTGGGGGGATTTGGCCCGACTTCCCGAAAAGAAGTCCCCGGATGGGCGCATACCGGCCGGGCAGGTGGGTATGACATCTCGTTTCAGCCGCCTTCCCCTGGTGCGTGCCCTGTGCAACGACCGTCCGCGCCGACGGTCACGGGCGCGCGGGGACCGCGGTGTGACGATCCTTCAGAACCGCTCGGTGGGGGTGTGCGTTCCCCACACCTCGCGCAGCGCGTCGCAGACCTCACCGAGCGTGGCCGTGGCCGCCAGCGCCTCCCGCATCGGGTACAGCACGTTGTCGCGGCCCGCGGCCGCCCGGCGGAGCGCGTCCAGCGAGCGGCGGACCGCCGCCGAGTCCCGCCCGGCCCGCAGCCGGGCCAGCCGTCCGGCCTGCTCCGCCTCGATCGCCGGGTCCACCCGCAGCGGCCGGTAGGGCTCCTCGGCGTCCAGGCGGAAGCGGTTCACCCCGACCACCGTCCGCTCCCCGGAGTCGGTCTCCTGCTGGACGCGGTAGGCCGTGCGCTCGATCTCGGCCTTCTGGTGGCCGGCCTCGATCGCGGCCACCGCGCCGCCCAGCTCCTCGACCCGGGCCATCAGCGCCAGGGCGGCGGCCTCCACCTCGTCGGTCAGCGACTCGACCACGTAGGAGCCGGCGAACGGGTCGACGGTCGCGGTCACGTCGGTCTCGTGGGCGAGCACCTGCTGGGTGCGCAGGGCCAGCCGGGCGGCCTTCTCGGTGGGCAGCGCGATCGCCTCGTCGAAGCTGTTGGTGTGCAGCGACTGGGTGCCGCCGAACACCGCCGCCAGCGCCTGCACCGAGACCCGGACCAGGTTGACCTCGGGCTGCTGCGCGGTCAGCTGCACCCCGGCGGTCTGGGTGTGGAAGCGGAGCATCTGCGACCTCGGGTCCTTCGCGCCGAACTCCTCGCGCATGACGCGGGCCCAGATCCGGCGGGCGGCGCGGAACTTGGCCACCTCCTCCAGCAGCGTGGTGCGGGCCACGAAGAAGAAGGAGAGCCGGGGCGCGAAGTCGTCGACCGCCATGCCGGCCGCGAGCGCGGTGCGGACGTACTCGATGCCGTTGGCGAGGGTGAAGGCGATCTCCTGCGCCGGGTCGGCCCCGGCCTCGGCCATGTGGTAGCCGGAGATCGAGATCGTGTTCCACCGGGGGATCTCGGCCCGGCAGTACCGGAACACGTCCGCGACCAGCCGCAGCGAGGGCTTGGGCGGGAAGATGTAGGTGCCGCGGGCGATGTACTCCTTCAGCACGTCGTTCTGCACGGTGCCGGTCAGCCGGGCCGGCGGGACGCCCTGGGCCTCGCCGACCAGCTGGTAGAGGAGCAGCAGCGGGCCGGCCGGCGCGTTGATCGTCATCGAGGTGGAGACCTCGCCCAGCGGGATGCCCTCGAACAGGACGCCCATGTCCTCGACGCTGTCGATCGCCACCCCGACCTTGCCGACCTCGCCGGCCGCGAGGCGGGCGTCCGAGTCGTAGCCCATCTGGGTGGGCAGGTCGAAGGCGACCGAGAGGCCGGTGGAGCCGCCGGCGATCAGCTGCCGGTAGCGGGCGTTGGACTCGGCGGCGGTGCCGAAGCCGGCGTACTGGCGCATCGTCCACGGCCGGCCGGTGTACATGGTCGGGTAGACGCCGCGGGTGTACGGGTACTCCCCCGGCCGGCCGAGGCGTTCCTGCGGGTCCCAGCCCTCCAGCGCCTCGGGGCCGTAGAGCGGCTCGACGGGGAAGCCCGACTCGGTGCGACGCGGCTCGGCTGCCATGGTGTCCTCCCGGGGGGTGCACTCCATCCCCTCGCAATCTAGGCCCCGTCGGGCCGCGCGGACACCATTGAGATGATCGGCACAACGACCGGATATCTCAGGAGTGGCAATGAGCGAGCAGAAGGTGGCCGTGGTCACCGGTGCGAGCAGCGGAATCGGCGCGGCGACCGCCCGCCGGCTCGCGGCCGAGGGCTTCGACGTGGTGCTGACCGCCCGGCGGACCGAGCGGATCGAGGCACTGGCCAAGGAGATCGCCGGCACCGGCGGTTCGGCCCGGGCGGTCACGCTGGACGTGACCGACCGGGCCGCCGTGGACGCCTTCGCGGCCGGGGTCGGCCGAGTGGACGTCCTGGTCAACAACGCCGGCGGGGCGATCGGCGCGGAGTCGGTGGAGGCCGGCGACCCGGCCGACTGGCTGGCCATGTACCAGGTGAACGTGCTGGGCGTGCTGCACGTGACGCAGGCGCTGTTGCCGGCCCTGCGGGCGAGCGGCGACGGCACCGTCCTCGTCCTCTCCTCCACCGCGGCGCTGGCCGCGTACGAGGGCGGCGGCGGCTACGTGGCGGCGAAGCACGCGGCGCACACCATCGCGGCGACGCTGCGGCTGGAGCTGTGCGGCGAGCCGATCCGGGTGATCGAGATCGCGCCGGGCATGGTGAAGTCCGAGGGCTTCGCCGTCACCCGGTTCCGCGGTGACGAGGACAAGGCGGCTGCCGTGTACGCGGGCGTGGCCGAGCCGCTGACCTCGGAGGACGTCGCGGACACCGTCGCCTGGGCGGTCACCCGGCCCTCGCACGTCAACATCGACCTGCTGGTGGTGCGCCCGCGCGCCCAGGCGGCCAACCACAAGGTGCACCGGGCCTGACGCCCGGCGGGCGGGCAGCCCGGGGGGCCATGATCGGACGTGTCGGCCGCCAGTGGTACACACGTGCGATGAACACTCTCCGGGCTGCCCGCCCGCGGGTCCTGCTCGCCGCCCTGGCGACCGGCACCCTGCTCCTCGTCTCCGCCTGCAACGACAGCACCAAGCCCGCTCAGGACCAGGCCGCCGGCACCTCCCCGGCCACCACAGCGGCCCCGACGGCCACCGCGACGCCGACGCCGACCCCCAAGCCCACGGGTGCCGACGACCCGGCGCTCAAGCCGTTCTACGGCCAGCAGATCGCCTGGGCCGCCTGCCCGGCCGACCCGGCCGCCGCCAAGGCCAAGATCGACATATCCGGGATGCAGTGCGGGAAGCTGCACGTCCCGCTCGACTACGCCAACCCCGGCGCCGACGCCCTCGACCTCGCGCTGATCAAGCTGCCGGCCGCCAAGCCCGAGCAGCGGATCGGCTCGCTGATGGTCAACCCGGGCGGCCCGGGCGGTTCCGGCGTCGAGATGGTCAAGTACGGCGCCAAGGAGTACGACGGCGCCCTGCACAACCGCTTCGACGTGATCGGCTTCGACCCCCGCGGCACCGGCGAGAGCTCGCCGGTCGTCTGCTTCGACGACAAGCAGATGGACGCCCGCAACGAGTCCGACACCCCGCTCGACCCGGCGGCCCGCAAGGCCGAGCACGTCAAGAACGCCACCGAGCACGCCGCCGCCTGCCAGGCGAAGTCCGGGAAGCTGCTGCCCTTCGTCGGCACCCGCAACACCGCCCGCGACCTGGACGTGCTGCGCGCCGTCTCCGGCGACAAGAAGCTCAACTACCTCGGCATCTCCTACGGCACCTACCTCGGCGCGCTCTACGCCGAGGAGTTCCCGCAGAACACCGGCCGGCTGATCCTCGACGGCGCCGTCGACCCCGCCCAGGACAAGCTGGACCACGGCGTCGACCAGCAGATCGGCTTCGAGAAGTCCTTCGAGCGCTTCGCCGCCGACTGCGTGGAGAACCACGGCGCCGAGTGCCCGCTCGGCAAGGACCCGGCCAAGGCCGCCAAGAAGGCCGCCGACTTCCTCGACGGCCTGCGCGACCACCCGATGACCGCCAAGGACGGCCGCAAGCTCGGCACCGACCTCGCCTGGACCGGCGTCATGTCGATGCTCTACGGCGACGAGAAGATCGCCTGGCAGAACCTGCGCAACGGACTCGGCTGGGCGATGATCGGCAACAAGCCGGACCCGCTGCTGTCGTTCGCCGACGGGTACAACGGCCGCGACGAGAACGGCCACTACAGCCCGATGGACGAGGCGAACGGCGCGATCAGCTGCGCCGACAGCTCCCGCCCGGCCCCGACCCCCGAGCGCGCCCAGCAGCTGGTGGCCAAGCTCCAGGCGGAGGCCCCGCTGATCTCCAAGGGCGTCTCGGTCGAGGACTACACCGAGCCCTCCTGCGCGTACTGGCCCTTCAAGACCCCGGAGAAGCCGCACACCATCCGGGCCGAGGGCAGCGCCCCGATCCTGGTGGTCGGCTCCACCGGCGACCCGGCCACCCCGTACGCCTCCGCCGAGGCGCTGGCCAAGGGCTTCGCCAACGCCACCCTGCTGACCCGGGTGGGCGAGGGCCACGGCGCCTTCGGCAAGGGCAACGGCTGCATCGACGCCGCGCTGGAGGCCTACCTCGTCGACGGCACGATGCCGGCGGCCGGGACGCGCTGCTCCTGACGGCACGAGCGGGCCCCGGCGGCGGCGCCGGGGCCCGGGCCGCAGCGGGCCGGCACGCGGGTCCGCACCGGGCCGACAGCCGGGTCCGCCGACGGACGGGAACCGGGAGGGCGCTGACACCGAGGTGTCAACGTCACGACTTGATAGCTCGATCGGATGAATTCCGCGCGCACCCTCCCCAACCGATGACTGCTCAACTACGGTTGAGCCGCTGCCCGGCGGGCGCTGGACACCACCCCGCAGCCTCGATACTTCATCTGCTCCACCTCCCGTTCCACCGGCCCCTTCCCGCCCTCACGAGGAGGACCCGCTGGCCAGCGACATCCCGTCACAGCGGCTCGACCCCCGGTCCGAGCCGACCCTCCTCGGGTTGCACCGCTTCAACGAGGCCGACGCCGGCGCCGCCGAGGAGGCCCTGCTGGCCTGCTGCGGCAGCCACCGCTGGGCCCTCCGGCTCACCGCGCACCGGCCCTACCCCGACATAGAGTCCCTGCTGGCCGCCGCCAGCGAGGCCTCCTACGACCTGCGCCCGGCCGACCTGGCCGAGGCCCTGGCGGACGAGAGCTGGATGCCACAGCCCCTGCTCGGCATGCGCGCTCCCGGCAGCCAGGCCGCCCACACCGCACTGCGCGCGGCCCACGCCGCGTACGAGGCCCGGTTCGGGCACGTCTTCGTGGTCTGCCTGGAGGGCGTCGCCCCCGAGGAAATGCTCGACACCGTGCTCGGCTCCATCCGCACCCGGCTGGCCAACGACCCGGACGAGGAGCGGCTGATCGCCTCGGACGAACTGCGCCGGATCGCGCTCACCCGGCTGGAGCACCTGGTCGCGACCCACTCGGAGGCCGGGGCGCGCTGAGCCCGGCTCACCTCCTCGCCTGCGCGGCGCGGAGCTTGGCCACCTGCTGCCGGACGATCCGCTCGTCCGGGGCGGGGGCCGGCTCCGCGCCGACGCCCACCGTGGTGAAGACCGCCAGCGCCGGGCCGACCCTGGCCACCACCGCACGCTGGGAGAGCACCACCGATCCCGATTCATTCGTCAGGGTGAACCCGGTGACCGCCTCGGCTCCCCCGAGCGTGGGCGTGTCGTCCCGGGTCAGCCGGTGCTTCGTCCGCACCCCCTTCCGGTTCCGGTCGGAGGGCGGCGCCGGGGCGGTGGAGGTGAAGGAGGCACACGCGTCGAACAGCTCCTCCAGCCCCTCCTGGAGCTGCGCGGCCCGCCCGGGCCGGTAGCCCAGCAGTCCTCCGTACACCCCGCCCCGCGGATCCGCCGCCCGGGCCACGCTCAGGTCGGTCTCGGTGTACGGGTCCCCCGGACCGGGCGTGGGCGAGGTGCCGCCCACCGACACCGCCGGGGTCACCGCGTCCAGCAGCGGCTGGCAGGCGGGCAGGTCGGCCACCTCCCGGGCGCCGCCCGAGCCGGTCTCGCCGTGACCGGGCGTCATCACCGTCACCGTGTACCCGGGCCCGAGGTCGGCGTCGGCCACCGCGGCCGCCCGCAGCTCGGCGGCGGACAGCTCGCGGGCCGGGCCGGCCCGGTCGGCGGAGCCCCCGACCGTGGTGCAGCCCGCCGCCAGCAGCAGGGCGCAGACGACGGCGGGGGCGGACGGGCGGGACGGGCGGAGCGGCACGGGGGCCTCGTCAGGGTGTCGGCGCGGGAGCGGGCGGCCACCGTAGCGCACCCGGACGGTCACCCTGCGTACACATCCAGGCCTTGGTTCCCGCCCTACTAGGCCAGTCGTGCCTGATTGATCACACCTTGGGCCCCCGGAGGCGGTTCACGAGAAGGCGTCGATAGGATGCTCGCGGCCGGTGGACCGTACCCGGCCGGGCTGACCGACACCGAAGCCGGCCGAGCCCCCAATCCGCTTCCGGAGGGTTTTTCCGTGCCGGCTGGAACGCTGTACCGCGGCCGGGAAGGCATGTGGAGCTGGGTGGCTCATCGAGTCACCGGCGTCCTCATCTTCTTCTTCCTGTTCGCCCATGTCCTGGACACCGCGCTGGTGCGGGTGTCGCCCGAGGATTACGACAACGTCATTCAGACGTACAAGACGCCTCTGGTGAACCTGATGGAGTACGGCCTCACGGCCGCCATCCTGTTCCACGCGCTCAACGGCCTGCGGGTCGTCGCCGTCGACTTCTGGTCGAAGGGCCCGAAGTTCCAGAAGCAGATGCTCTGGACCGTCGTCGGGGTGTGGGTCGTCCTGATGGCCGGCGCCTTCTACCCGATCCTTCAGCACACGCTGCTCACGTGGTTCGGGAAGTGATCTGAGACATGTCCACGGAAATCTCCGACGCCCTGGTGGTCCCCTCCGCCCAGGCGCACACCGGCAAGGGCCTCGGCACCGGTAACCCGGCCGACGCCTTCGTGATCGAGCCGGCCCGCCAGCGGAGCACGAAGACCCCGCGCCGCACCCGCACCAACTTCGAGATGCTGGCCTGGCTCTTCATGCGCCTGTCCGGCATCGTCCTCGTGGTGCTGATCCTGGGCCACCTGCTGATCATGCTGGTGCTCGACGGCGGCGTCTCCAGGATCGGCTTCGCCTTCGTGGCCGGCCGCTGGGCCTCGCCGTTCTGGCAGGGCTGGGACCTCACGATGCTCTGGCTGGCCATGCTGCACGGCGCCAACGGCATGCGGACGGTCATCAACGACTACGCCGAGAAGGACTCCACCCGGCTCTGGCTCAAGGGGCTCATGGGCGTCGCCACGGTCTTCACCGTGCTGCTCGGCACCCTGGTGATCTTCACCTTCGACCCCAACATCTGAGCCGCGAGCATCTAATCGGACATCGGCAGAGGCCAGAGGCGAGTTAACCCCCCATGCAGATTCACCAGTACGACACCGTCATCGTCGGCGCCGGCGGCGCCGGCATGCGCGCGGCCATCGAGTCGACCCAGCGCACCCGCACCGCGGTGCTCACCAAGCTCTACCCCACCCGGTCCCACACCGGCGCGGCCCAGGGCGGCATGTGCGCCGCCCTCGCCAACGTCGAGGAGGACAACTGGGAGTGGCACACCTTCGACACGGTCAAGGGTGGTGACTACCTGGTCGACCAGGACGCCGCCGAGATCATGTGCAAGGAGGCCATCGACGCCGTCCTCGACCTGGAGAAGATGGGTCTCCCCTTCTCCCGCACCGAGCAGGGCCGGATCGACCAGCGCCGCTTCGGCGGTCACTCCCGCAACCACGGCGAGGCCCCGGTCCGCCGTTCCTGCTACGCGGCCGACCGCACCGGCCACATGATCCTCCAGACGCTGTTCCAGAACTGCGTCAAGCACGGCGTCGAGTTCTTCAACGAGTTCTACGTCCTCGACCTGCTGATCAACGAGGGCAAGACGGCCGGCGTCGTCGCCTACGAGCTGGCCACCGGCGAGATCCACGTCTTCCAGGCCAAGTCGGTCGTGTTCGCCTCCGGCGGCACCGGCAAGTTCTTCAAGGTCTCCTCCAACGCCCACACCCTCACCGGTGACGGCCAGGCCCTGGTCTACCGCCGCGGCCTGCCGCTGGAGGACATGGAGTTCTTCCAGTTCCACCCGACGGGCATCTGGCGCATGGGCATCCTGCTCACCGAGGGCGCCCGCGGCGAGGGCGGCATCCTGCGCAACAAGGACGGCGAGCGCTTCATGGAGCGCTACGCCCCCGTCATGAAGGACCTCGCGTCCCGTGACGTCTGCTCCCGCGCGATCTACACCGAGATCCGCGAAGGCCGCGGCTGCGGTCCGGAGGGCGACCACGTCTACCTGGACCTCACCCACCTGCCGCCGGAGCAGCTGGACGCCAAGCTGCCGGACATCACCGAGTTCGCGCGCACCTACCTCGGCATCGAGCCCTACACGGACCCGATCCCGATCCAGCCCACCGCGCACTACGCCATGGGCGGCATCCCGACGAACGTCGAGGGTGAGGTCCTGCGCAACAACACCGACATCGTCCCGGGCCTGTACGCGGCCGGCGAGGTCGCCTGCGTGTCCGTGCACGGCGCCAACCGCCTCGGCACCAACTCGCTGCTCGACATCAACGTGTTCGGCCGTCGCGCGGGCATCGCCGCCGCCGACTTCGCCAACGCGAACGACTTCGTCGAGCTGCCCGAGAACCCGGCCGAGAAGGTCCAGGCCCTGGTCGAGGGCCTCCGCGAGTCCACCGGCACCGAGTCCGTGGCGCAGATCCGCAAGGAGCTGCAGGAGACCATGGACGCCAACGCCATGGTCTACCGCACCGGTGCCACCCTGAAGCAGGCCGTCGAGGACATCGCCGCGCTGCGTGAGCGGTACAAGAACGTCGCCATCCAGGACAAGGGCTTCCGTTACAACACGGACCTGCTGGAGGCCGTCGAGCTGGGCAACCTGCTCGACCTGGCCGAGGTGCTGGCCGTGTCCGCGCTGGCCCGCGAGGAGTCGCGCGGCGGTCACTACCGCGAGGACTTCCCGACCCGTGACGACGTGAAGTTCATGCAGCACACCATGGCGTACCAGGAGGTGGCCGAGGACGGCACCACCTCCATCCGCCTCGACTACAAGCCGGTCGTCACGACCCGCTACCAGCCGATGGAGCGTAAGTACTGATGAGCACTCCGACTGTGGAGAAGCACTCGGCCGCTCTGGACGCGGTCGAGGCCGGTGGCACGCAGCTGATCACCGTCACCTTCCGGATCCGCCGGTTCAACCCGGAGGAGCACCCGGACCCGGTGTGGGTGGACTACCAGCTGGAGATGGACCCGAAGGAGCGCGTCCTGGACGCGCTCAACAAGATCAAGTGGGAGCAGGACGGCACCCTCACCTACCGCCGTTCCTGTGCCCACGGCATCTGCGGCTCCGACGCCATGCGGATCAACGGCCGCAACCGGCTGGCGTGCAAGACCCTGATCAAGGACGTCAACCCGGAGAAGCCGATCACGATCGAGGCCATCAAGGGCCTCACGGTCCTCAAGGACCTGGTCGTGGACATGGACCCGTTCTTCCAGGCGTACAAGGACGTCATGCCGTTCCTCATCACCAAGGGGAACGACCCGACGCGTGAGCGCCTGCAGTCCGCCGAGGACCGCGAGCGCTTCGACGACACCACCAAGTGCATCCTGTGCGCCGCGTGCACGTCGTCCTGCCCGGTCTTCTGGAACGACGGCCAGTACTTCGGCCCGGCCGCGATCGTCAACGCGCACCGCTTCATCTTCGACTCGCGCGACGAGGGTGCGGAGCAGCGGCTGGAGATCCTGAACGACCGCGAGGGCGTCTGGCGCTGCCGGACCACCTTCAACTGCTCGGAGGCCTGCCCCCGTGGCATCGAGGTCACCAAGGCGATCCAGGAAGTGAAGCGGGCGCTGGTCACCCGCCGCTTCTGAGGCACCCCGCCCGGCACACCGGAGGCCCCCGCCCGATCCACCGATCGGGCGG
>NZ_JBEYVJ010000053.1:0-34946 GCF_040643935.1 Kitasatospora sp. NPDC047058
CCCACAGTGCGCCACCGCCGTCCGCGCCCAACTCAACGAACCGGCCACCGGCTAGCCCGATCCCCCGAGACTGCCCGCTCTGGTCACGCAACCCCTCCCTGCTCTTCACCGCGCTATGTCAACGTCACGGTGTGCGCTCGGGCTTGAGCGTCCACTGCTGGTTGTTCTGGACGACGGGACAGTCCCAGATGTCCAGGCGGGTTCCCTGATCGGTCGCCCAGCCGGGCAGTTCGAGACAACGGCCGGTCGCCGGGTCGTTGTTGGTCGTGGTCGCGGTCAGGGAGAGACGACCGTCCGGGCGCAGGGCCCACTTCTGGCCGGTCTTGCCCTCGCAGGCCGCGAGGACCACGGCGGCGCCGTTGCCGAGTGCGTTGTCCTTGGTCGACAAGCAGTAGCCACCGGCTCGGACGGTGCCGTCGGTGGCGAGGTTGAACCGCTGGTTGGCGGTGTTCCAGCAGTCCCAGAGAGCGACGGTGGCGCCGTCGCGCGGGCCGCCCTCGGCGTCGATGCACCGGGAGTCGAGGCGGTTGGAGTGGATGGAGACGCTGGCGTTGGCGTAGCCGAGGGACTGCTGAGGGTTGAACCCGTCGACCTTGTTCGGGGTTCCGGTCTTGCTCAGGCCGGGGTAGACGGTGATGACGTTGTCGGTGTCGATGGCCCAGACGTCGGGGAGTCCGTCGTTGTTGAGGTCGCCGGCGCCGACCTTCGGCTGGGCGCTGACGGTCCAGTTGGCGCCGCCGAGGATGAGGAATCCGGCGTCGGGCCTGGTGAGGGACGAGTAGTCGACCGTCCCGTCGGCGTTCCAGTTGAGGGCGTACGCGTAGATGTTGCCGTTGGTGCGGTGACGGGCCCAGACGGTGGTCTGGTTGACGGGCGTGCCGGCGCCGGGCTTCGTGGTGGCGCCGTTGGCGGCTCCCGGGGTGATCAGCTCGTAGTCCGCCCAGCTGCCGCTGTTGGCCGCGGTGGGAATGAACACCGCCGGAGCGAGACCGGTACCGTCGGGGCGGAAAAGGAGAAGCCCGTCGTCCTCCACCGTGAGGAGGGAGGTCTGGGACATCATGACCTTGTTCGTCTGGGTGCCCCCGACTGCCTCTCCTTCCGGGGTGCCGATGGCCACGACCTGCGAGATGCTGCTCCAGTTCGCCTGGTTGTAGGCCGGGCACGCGGCGCCGCTACCGTACGTCGTGCAGAGAGTCGGACGCGGTAGGGGCCTGGCCTTATTGGCGTCGAAACGGCCCGTACCGTCGTTGGGGATCAGGTAGAGGGATTCCCGCAGCGCAGCTGTCGTGTCGCTTGTGTAATGAGCGACGATCTGATCGACCGCCTGCCCTGGGCTGAAGGTGCCGTGGTGGCTGATCTGGAAGTTCGCCCAGGAGCTGCGGTCGGGCGCCGAAGCCGCCGAGGCTGCCATCGAGTTGACCGGGTCGACCGTGCCGCCGATGATGCGCAGATCGCCCTTGGCGTCGGCGACGACGATGTCGGGCTTCTGGTCGTTGTCGATGTCGCCGAACAGCGGCTGGGTGCCGGGCTTCCACGGGGCGTAGAAGCTGTAGACGGCGGGCTGGCTGTAGTTTCCGGCGACGTCCATGGCCCACGCGTAGACGATGTTGGCGCCCCAGTTGCGGGGGGTGAACTGGACGGGGGATCCCGGGCTGTAGGTACCTGGCTGTCCGCACTGCCAGCCGACGACCGGCGTGGAGTCGGTGCTGAAGCGGACGCAGGCGATCCCGGAGGCCTGAAGTCCGGCGCCGGGGGCCGGGTCCTCGGCGTTGATGGTGAAGGAGCCGTTGTCACCCGCATACTTGGCGGGGTGGTCGTTGGGGGTGCCGGACGGCGGGAAGTCGGTGGAGCTGATGCTCAGGCGCGGGTTGGTCTTGTCGACGCGGAAGTAGCACCACGCGCTCGGCGGTGAGGTGAGGATGCCGTCCGACGAGCGGGCGAGCCAGCCGTACTGGTGGCCGTCGCTCAGGGATCCGGGCGAGACCCATTCGGCGGGGTCGTTGTAGCTACGCCCCCACCGCCCGTCCTGGAAACTGAAGTTGGGGTCGTTGTCGTCCCACATCTGGTAGCTGGTGTAGACGTTCTGCCCGGTGGGTGACCAGCTGCTGGCGGCGAGGTAGACGTTCAGGTTGTTGCCCACCCAGCCGGGGTTGTCCCAGGGGTTGGCGCCGCCACTGGCGCACTCAGCCGTGTGGCCGCTGTTCGCGAAGCCGGGAGCGGGGCTGGCGTGCGGGTACCAGACCGTGGGGGTGATGTCGTAGTTGGTGGTGATGCTGGGGTTGCTGGCGATGGAGTGCCGGTAGAGCTTCTCCCACTCGGTGGCCGTCGGCGCGATACCGATCGTCCAGGTGGGCCACCGGCCGGCGGCCGCGCTCTTCATCGACTCGGTGACGTCGATGGCCAGCGGCCCGGTGCCGGTGATCTCCTGGTGTCCGACGAAAGTGCACTCGCTCATGACCTGCGTACCGTCCCGGCCGCAGGGCTGGTAGAGCCAACTGGTGTGCTCGTGGATGCCCTTGTCGGGCGGGCCCGCGTACACACCGAGGTCGGTCTTCGTGCCCGGGCTGGACGCACCGGTGACCTGGCCGTTCAGGGTGGAGCTGAACAGGGTCGGCGGGGATTGGGCCCCGCCGACGACCGTGTAGACGGCCGGGTTGATGTTGAACTGGAAGTAGGCCCGCTGGCGCCCCTCCCTGCCGCACTCCAGCTCCGGATCGGTGCTGTGGTAGCCGCAGTAGCCGGTCGAGAGATTGGACTTCTTGTTGAAGTTCTCCGCGGTCTCGTGGTTCTCCTGAACCTCAACGGAGCTCTGGGTGTAGCTCGTGACGGCCGCGAGCACAGGATCGAGGTACCAGGGGCCGGTGCCGGAACCGAGAGCTGCCTGGTTCGGCGTCAGCTCGATGGCGTTGTTGGAGACCGTGCTACCCATGGCAGCGACGTTCGCGCCGTCACCGGGGGCCTCCGTGGTCGAGGGCGCACCCTCCACCGGCGTCGGCTCGGCCGCGGGCGCCACGGCCAGTGACGCGAGTTTGACCGAAGGGGAGGCAGAGGCGGGCGACGCCGTCGCGACTCGGGAGGAGTCCCACTGCAGAGGAGCCGGCGACCGGAACCGCAGGGCGCCCGTGTCGTCCTTGACGTCGATGCGGCCCTGGTCGTCGGAACTGACCGTCAACCCCTGGGCGGTGATGGGGAAGCGCAGGGTCTTCAACGCCGGATTGGCGGCAGCGTCCGGGGTGCGGACGACGATCACGTCGCGCCAGCCGCCGACCGGGAGCGAGGTCAGCTGGAGGTCGACCCCGGGCAGCACGTTCGCGTAGGTCGCGGTGGCGCCGTTCAGCGTCGGCTTGGGCAGCGTGAACGGAGCGCCAACGGACAGCTTCTTGCCGTCGGCGGTGGCCACGGTCGCCATGGGGCCGTTTCCGCCGCCGGAGAAGGTCAGCCCGGTGCTGGCGACGGCCGGACTGGCCGTGCCGTCCGCATTCGGGCGCAGGGTGGCGTCCAGGTCGGCCCACGTTCCGCCGCGCTTGGTCCGCACCGGCTGGGCGTTGTCGGTGGTGGTCAGCGTCCCGTTCGGGTTCGCCACGGTCTTCGACGCTTCGTCGGTCATCGCATCCACGACCACCGGCTTGCCGGTCGACTTGGCCTTGGCGATGGCGTCGACCATCGCCTGCTGCACCGGTGTGCGAGGCGGCGCGGGCGTCGATGGGGAAACCGGAAGCACACCGCCCGCCGGTCCGTGTGCGGGTTGAGCGGCTCCGCCGGCTGCGACAACGGGCGGAGCCACGACAAGACCCAGGCCGAGAAGTCCGGCAGCGCCGAACGCAGTCAGGCGTATGGCGCGCGTGCGAATCGCCGGCGGCGACGGTGTATCGGCAAATGTGCGTGAAGTATTAGGCATGGCTTTGTAGCGAGTCCCTCCCGATTTACCACCCTCGACAGGGGTGGCGTTTCGGGTCGGAACGATGCTTCCTGATCTGCGGATTGGTCAAACCACGGCACCGTCTTGCCCGGACCTGTCCGGAAAGCCCCGAATGCCAAGATCAAGATTCCATAAACATCACCTGCATGGTGGCCGAACGATCTGGCCGCGCATTCACCAGGTCACATATCGTCACATCGATCATGGCACAGCTATGCCCATATGACGCTGTGTCGGCATGGGATGAGGAGAATTGTGTTGAGGGTTCAACCTGCCCGGAAACGGGCCGGACGAGCGCCAGGAGGCCGCTGGCGGTCACCTGCAGTGGCGACCCTGGTCGCCCTGGCAATGACAGGGGTGGCCGTGCCCCCCGCGGTGGCATGGACGCTGCCCGAGCCGAGCGGGAAGGTCTGGACTCCCCCGAACACGCCTCTGGGCGACGGAACTCGGTCGGTCCAGGGCCGGGACGCCAAGAGCCCGGCAGCCGCGCCGTCCGGCAAGGCGGCCGCCTGGAAGCCCGAGGTGGCGGCACCCGTCATCACCGGAACCGAGACGGTCACGCTCGGTGCTGACAGCGCCGAAGCGAAGGCTGCCCGCAACGCGACCGGCGGAGCCTCGCCCGCCTCCGGGGGCGCGACCGGCTCCAAGGCCGGGGCCCTGGCCGTCACGGTCGCACCGGCCACCGGCACGGGAGAAACCGCCCACACGGTGAGGGTCCAGGTGACCGGCCAGGACAAGGGCAAGGCTGCAGGCGTCGCGACGCCGCTCGTCGCCCTGTCCGATGCCGACGCCACGCCCGTAGCCGGGCAGGGCGGACGCACCGCGAACGTCACGCTCGACCTCAAGGCCCTGCAGGCGGCCGGCTGGGCCGACCGCGCAGCGCTTGTTTCGCTCCCACCCTGCGCCCTGACGACGCCGGAACGCGCCGAGTGCCGGACCAAGACTCCCGTGCCCGCCAAGGTCGACGGCACGGGCAAGATCACCGCCGACGTGACCCTCCCCCCGACGACGGGCTCCCAGCCGCCGTCCGGCAAGGAGCAGGACGGCACGGTCAAGGCCTCGTTCACTACCGCCGGTGATGCCGCTCCGGCTTCCTCCGGCAGCGGCGCGAGTGCACAGTTGGTGCTGTCGGCGGATCCGTCGCCCTCCGGCCCCCTGGGCAACTTCGCGGCAACGCCGCTCTCGCCCTCGGCGGCCTGGAGCGCCGGCTCCAACGCGGGGAACTTCACCTACAACTATCCGATCCAGGTGCCGCCCTCGCTCGGTGGCGCGGCGCCGTCGGTGGCGCTCGGCTACAACTCGGCCGCGGTCGACGGCAAAACGTCGGCCACGAACGCCCAGCCCTCCTGGATCGGCGACGGCTGGAACTACGAGCCCGGCTACATCGAGCGCTCCTACAAGAGCTGCGACAAGGCCGGCATCACCGGCTCCGCCGACCAGTGCTGGGCCGGCCAGAACGCCACCCTCTCCCTCGGCGACCACTCCGGCACGCTCGTCCGCGACGACGCCACCGGTACCTGGCACCTCCAGAACGACGACGGCTCCAAGGTCGAGCAGTTCGCCGGCGCTCCGAGGACCGTCGACGGCGTCGAGTACCGGGACGAGTACTGGCGGATCAGCACCACCGACGGTACGCAGTACTACTTCGGCCGCAACCGGCTCCCGGACGGCGACGGCACCGACAAGCCCGCCGACTCCGTCCTCACCATGCCGGTGTACTCCCCCAACAGCGCCGACCTCTGCTACAAGGCGGCGACCGGCACCGGGTCCTGGTGCCAGCTGGGATGGCGCTGGCAGCTCGACTTCGTCGTCGACGCCCACGGCAACCTGACGACGTACAAGTACGCCACTGAGAGCAACAAGTACAGCCGCGGCGCCGGCCAGAACCGCGGTAGCGGAAGCGCCACCTCCTACCAGCGGTCGGCCTACCTCACGGAAATCGGCTACGGCCAGCGCCTGGACGAGCAGAAGGCCGCCAAGGGCACGCTCAACCCGGCCGCCAAGATCCTGTTCAAGGCCGAGGAGCGCTGCTTCCCGTCCGGCACGATCACCTGCGCCGAGGACCAGCGCGTCGCCGCGAACGCCGACGCCTGGCCCGACGTGCCGATCGATCAGATATGCACCGGCGCCACCTGCACGAACGGCTCGCCGACGTTCTTCACCACCAAGCGCCTGACTGAGATCACGACCCAGGCCCTGGTGAACGCCGCCTACCGCACGGTCGACACCTGGAAGCTGAACCAGCAGCTCGCCGACCCGGGTGACGGTACCAAGCGGATGCTCCAGCTGGACTCGATCCAGCGTGTGCCGAGCAACGGCCAGGCGCCGATGACCGACTTCCCCGCGGTGAAGTTCGGCTACACCATGATGCGCAACCGGGTCGACGGTCTCGTGCCGGCGGCACCGGAGTTCCGACGTCCACGCGTCAACTCGATCCAGACCGAGACCGGCGCAAGCATCAACGTCATCTACAGCCAGCCCGAGTGCTCCCGGGTCGGCAACCACATGCCGGCTTCCGAGGACCACAACGCGATGGCCTGCATGCCGGTCAAGTGGTACCTCCCCGGCCAGTCCTCACCCGACCCGGTCAGCGACTGGTTCAACAAGCCGCTCGTCACCACCGTCACCGTGCAGGACCTCGTCAGCAGCCCTGCCATCGGCACGACCACCGAGTACACCTACGGCGGTGGCGCCGCCTGGCACCGCAACGACGCGGAGTTCGTCGACCCCAAGACCCGCAGCTGGGACAACTTCCGCGGCTACCAGACGGTGACCACCACCACCGGCAGCGGTTCCGTCAGCGAGGCGCCGAAGACGCAGCAGAAGGTCACCTATCTGCGTGGCATGCTCGGCGACTTGCTGGCCAACGGCACGGTGCGTACCGCCAACGAAACCAACGTGTCCAACCCCCTCGGCGGCACCGTCACCGACAGCGACTGGCAGAGCGGCCGCGTCGTCGCCACCGAGGTGTACGACAAGGCCGGCGGTTCGGTCAAGGTCACCAACGGCAGCCACTTCGACAACATCCCCGGTGACTCCCTGGTCACCGCTACCCACGCTCAGAGTGCGGGTGCGCCGAAGATCTTCGCCCGGCACGCGGAAGCCGATGTAACAGCGCTCTCCCGGACCAAGCTGGCGGACGGCAGTGACCGTGTCGTCACCACTGTCACCTCCGCCGAGCCACTGCGCGGGAACCGCATCGTCAAGGTCGATGACAAGGGCGATGGCACTGCCGCCGCTCCCGAGACCTGCACCACCACCAGCTACGCGACCAGTGACAACCCGCTGCTGCTGAACCTCGTCGCGGAGCAGGTCGCCGTCCAGGGGACCTGCGGGTCGCCCACAGCTGCCAACACCATCTCCGCCAGCCGCACGCTCTACGACGGCAAGGCCCTCGGCCAGGCCGGTACGACCGGCAATCCCACCAGCGCCCAGATCCTCGACCGCTTCGACCAGGCCGGCAACCCGGTCTACGTCCACAGCGGCACCACGGCCTTCGACGCCTACGGGCGGAGCACCTCGTCAGCCACCACCGACGGTTCGACCTACGACCGCAACGGTGCCCAGCTGAGCGGCCCATCGGCCACCCCGGCCGTCACCACCGTCGCTCTCACCCCTGCCTCCGGCGCTCTGCCCACCGAGATCCGCACCACCGGACCCATGGGCGCAGGTTGGACCACCACCATCACGCAGGATCCGGCCCGCGGCTCACCGCTGACCACCACGGACGTCAACGGGCGTGTCACCACCGCGCAGTACGACGCGGCAGGCCGGACCACTGCGGTGTGGGCACCGGGTCGGCCCACCAGCGAGTTCGCGAACAAGAAGTTCACCTACGAGCTGAAGGGTTCAACGAAGCCATCCACGGTCAAGACCGAGTCGCTCAACGAGGACAAGGTCACCTACTCGATCAGCATCGACATCTATGACGGCCTGGGCCGACCGCGGCAGAGCCAGAAGGACAGCGTCTCCAAGCCGACCGGGCGCCTGATCACCGACACCGTCTACGACACACACGGCTGGGTCATCAAGACCTCCAGCCCGTACTACAACCAGGCTTCCTTCCCGAGCACGTCCATCTTCGAGCCGCAGAACGACAGCCAGGTACCGAGCCAGACGTGGAACACGTACGACGGCAACGGCCGCGTCGTACGCTCCGAGTTCCGCTCGTACGCCAACCTCCAGTGGGCCACCACCACGGCCTACCCCGGCGCCGACCGCACCGACGTCACCCCGCCGAGCGGCGCGACGCCGACCTCGACGGTGACCGACGCCCGCGGACGGACCGTCGCCGCGTGGCAGTACCGCACACCGACCGCCACCGGCAACCCCGCCGATGCGGACGTCACCACCTACGGCTACACCGCCGCCGGCCTGCCGTCCCGGCGGACCGACAGCAGCGGCAACAACTGGACCTACACCTACGACCTGCGCGGACGGCAGGTCTCCGCGTCCGACCCGGACACCGGGACCACTCGGACGTTCTACAACCCCGACTCGCAGATCGACCACACCACCGACGCCAACGGCACCACCCTCGCCTACACCTACGACCTGCTCGGCCGTAAGACCGGCCTGTACAACGGCAGCGTCGCCCCGGCCAACCAGCTGGCGTCCTGGGCGTACGACACCCTGCTCAACGGCAACGTCGTCAAGGGGCAGCCGACCTCCTCGACGCGCTACGTCGGCGGCGCTGATGGCGCGAAGTACGTCAAGTCCGTCACCGACTACGACATCGCCTACCGGCCGCTCGGCACCTCCGTCACCATCCCGGCTGGCGAGAAGGCACTCGCCGGGACCTACACCACCACCAACTCCTACAACCCGATCCTCGGCACCGTGGATCGGATCAACATCCCCGCAGCCGGCGGGCTGCCTGCCGAGACCGTCTCGAACGGGTACACCATCACCGGTCTGCTCACCGACTCCATGAGCCTCGGCAAGCCTGTCGTGGCTCAGGTGGCCTACGACGCGCTGGCCAGGCCGACCCGCACCACCATCGGCGAGTACGGGACCCAGGTCGTCTCCACCCAGCAGTACGACTGGGCAACCGGCCGGGTCATCAACTCCTTCATCGACCGCCAGGTCGGCACGGTCGCGCTCGACCAGACCAGCTACACCTACGCTCCGTCAGGCCGGATCACCTCCGTCACCGACCTGCAGAACGCGAGCAGCCGCGACAGCCAGTGCTTCACCTATGACCACCTCGGGCGTCTCACCCGGGCGTGGAGCGACACCGCTGGTACCCACACCACCGCCGACTGGACCGACTCGGCCGGCCTGACCCACGGCACCGGGAGCTCCTCCGTGGTGCCCGGCGTCGGCGGCTGCAACAACGCCGACGGCCCGGCCACCACCGGTCCCGGTACCGACTCCGTCGGCGGCCCGGCCCCGTACTGGCAGGACTACACCTACGACGCCACCGGCAACCGGACCGGCTTCACCCAGCACGGGTCCGCATCCGCGGGCCTCGACGCGAGCCAGGTCACCCAGGTGGCCAGCGCTGCGGACGGCACCCGGACGTGGTCCGTCGCCCTCGCGAACGGCGCGCTGTGGGTCGGCTCGCAGTCCGCGGAAGGCAGTTGGTCGCAGTTCGGCGACCTGATGGCGCAGGCCGGCAGCCTGCCCACGGTCACCGCGGTCTCGGCCGCGGTGAGCGGCGGGAAGCTCCAGGTCATGGCCATCGCCGGTGGGAAGATCTGGCACACCATCCGCCAGGACGACGGCACCTGGCAGCACTGGGGCGACGTCTACGGAGCCGTCGGCACGCTCTCCGATCCCAGCCAGCTCGCCCTGACCGCCACGGCCTCCGGGCTCGAGGTCCTCACCTTCTCCGGCGGCAAGCTCTGGCACACCCTGCGGATGCCAGACGGCAACTGGCAGTCGATGGGCTGGGGCGACGTTTACGCCAACGTCGGCGCTCTGACGTCACCCGGGCAGATCGCCTCTGCCGCCACCGCCTCCGGCCTGGAGATCACGGTCTCCGCCGGTGGCAAGCTCTGGCACACGCTGCGCAAGCCCGACGGCTACTGGCAGTCGATGGGCTGGGGCGACGTCTACGCCAACACGGGTGTCCTGAACGGGGCACAGACCGGACAGGGCCAGCTCGCGCTCGCCAACACCAACGACGGCCTCCAGGTCATTGCCCTGGCCCAGGGCAAGCCGTGGCACGTCGTCCGCAACAGCGCGGGCTACTGGTCCGCCTGGGGTGACGTCACCGGCGCCGCCGGGCAACTCGGCCCCGTGGGGGCGGTCAGTGCGTCCGGTGTCGGGGACGACCTCTCCGTCATCACTGCCGGTTCCGGCAAGGTCAGCCAGACCCGTCGCAACGGCACCACCATGAGCTGGTCCGCCTGGGCACTGCTCGCGACCCCCGGCAGCGCCGGGAGCAGCACGACGCAGACGTTCGGGGCGGCCAGGAGCGCCAACACCCCCACGACTGCGCCCAACACCGGTGGCGGAACCGGTGGGCCGCACGCCCTCCTCACCTCCACCACGACCACGCCGAGTGGCACCAAGGCCGTCAGCTACCAGTACGACGCCAAGGGCAACACCACCGCGATCACGGACACGGGAGGCACCACCACCCTGACCTGGAACGGCGAGGACAAGCTCAGCTCGCGCTCCAGGACCGGCGAGGCCGGGGCAACCACCTACCTCTACGACGCGGACGGCAACCAGCTCATCCGCCGTAACCCCGGCAAGACCACCCTCAACCTGCCCACCGACGAGCTCACCCTCGACACTGCCAGCGGCTCCATGAGCAACGTGCGCTCCCTGGGCGCGGCCGGCGGTCTCACCTACACCCGCGTCACCGCCCCCATAGGCGGCGGCACCGTCCTCATCCAGGCCGCCGACCCGCACGGCACCAACGGCGTTCAGATCAACACCGACGCCGCCCAGACCGTGACTCGGCGGACCACCGACCCCTTCGGCAACCCACGCGGCACCGAGCCCGCTGCCTCCGCCTGGGCCGGCACCAAGGGCTTCGTCGGCGGAAGCAAGGACGACAGCACCGGTCTCACCAACCTCGGAGCACGCCAGTACGACCCGACCACCGGCCGCTTCATCAGCCCGGACCCCATCCTCGATGGCGCCGATCCGCAACAGTGGAACGGCTACGCCTACAGCGAGAACGACCCGGTCAACCTCAGCGACCCGAGCGGCCTCAAGTCCGAGGAATGCGGCACGCTGTACGACTGCGGCTCAGCAGGCACCATCACGACGTCCAACACCCAAGAGACGGGTGGATACGTCAGCGTTGACGCGCAGCACCGGTACTACGAGACGGCGGTCAACACTGCATATACCAAGAACCAAAACTACGTCTACGAGCAGGTCCTGAAGAATGGCGGGGTCAAGGATGCACGCCCGAAGGGCACATGGCAATCCGTAAAGTCCCTTGGCCGTGCCCTTCTCGGCTTCTTCTCGGAGGTGACGTCGGCGGGTGACTTCGTCGACTGCGGCAAGGGAAGCTGGACCGGATGCATGTGGGCCGCCACATCGCTGGTCAAGGGTAAGTGGATCAAGGGCCTTGGTGAGGCCATCTTCCGTGACGCTCGCAAGGCACCCGACCTTCCGAAGCCAAAGAGTGGGCCAGGGAACAACCTTCTACCTGAGAAGTGCAACAGCTTCCCGCCCGATACTCGGGTCCTCATGGCCGATGGAACCGCCAAGGCGATCGGAGACATTGAGCCCGGCGAGTACGTCACCGGGACCGACCCGCAGACCAGCCAGACCGCGGCCAAGCCGGTCACAGCGAAGATCGTCACCCCTGACGACACCAGCTTCACCGAGCTCACCCTCGTCCCCCTGGGACACGAGAGCGATCCGGGCGCGGCAGTCACTCTGGTGTCCACCTCACACCATCCCTACTGGGATGACACCACCAAGCGTTGGACTGACGCAGCCCTCCTCGCGACCGGCGACCACCTGAGCACCCATGACCTGGGCCCTCTCGTCGTCGTCGGGGCGCGGAGCTTCACAACCTCGCCTCAGCGCGCCGACAACCTGACCGTCGCCGACCTCCACACGTACTATGTACTCGCCGGCAACACGCCAGTTCTCGTTCATAACAGCGGCTGCGGCCCCCGTTTCGAGGTCGATTCAAAGGGGAATGCGACCGATCTAACCAATCCGGGCGGAAGGGTCGGCGTTCCGAGCCTTGACGGCGGCACCCTGCAAGAAGTGGGTGGACGCATCTGGGGTTCCGGAGACCCCTCTCATCTCATAGGCACGCGCTCGCCAACTAAATTGCGAGGGTTGGCAAGCAGGGGTGACGCGGAAAAGCTGCAGGACTTCTACCGAAGCGCAGAACTTGCTGGCAAGGGTGGAAAAACTGCACCGGCGCGCGTGACGCTGACTCAGGAGATCATTGATGCTTGGAGATAGACAGGTGGGCAAGGAAGAGCAGGTCGTAGACCTGAAGTTCATGGCGGCACAAGGGGAAAGCGTCGAGGTGTGCTTCGAGCCAGTGGGAACTACGTTCTCCCTGAGTGACGGCGAGTCGATCTTTCTCCGAACGCCCATCGGAAATGTGGCCTCGCTTGAGATTGTCTCGTGGCCTAATGGAATTGGGGTTTGGGTTCCGTATCCCGGCGATTACACGATCGTTGACTCAAGGGGTAACGAACTCGATACGCTCTGATCCCCTCTCGTAAGGGAGGAGAGGTGCGCGAGATACGTCGTGGTACATGGGAGAGAATGCCTAGCCAGTATCACCGGGCATAAATCTACGTGTGCAGATCTGAAGCCCCATCAGGCGGTGCCTGGTGGGGCTTCGGCGTGGTCTGACGGCAGTAGTTGACGGCAACGTCAGCGGACGGGTGCTGCACAAAGCGGCGGTTCGTCTCCGTCGTCGGGCCCGGCAGTGGCCTCCGACGGCTTGCGGAGAGCGTGGCCGAGGAGGTCGATGGCGTCACGCTGGAGGCGGAGGCGGACATGGGCATACACCGTCGCGGTGACGCCGATGTGGGCGTGACCCAACAGCTCCTTGATGACGACGAGTTCGACGCCCTGTTCCAGGAGCAGGGTCGCGGTCGAGTGCCTCAGGTCGTGGGTGCGCCGTGAGGCGCTGTGGTTCGAGTGGAGGTGAGAGGCCTTCGCCGCTGACCCTGTCGCAGCAGGGCGGTGGAGCTGGGGGCAGCCTGATCCGGGTGACGCCGGTGAGGGTGGGAGCAGCCCTGACAAAGCCGGGGCGGGCCGGTACTGCCAGACGGTCCGGGTTCGGCGAGCGGGATGGAGAGGAGTACGTGAGGAACCGGTGTGTGACACCCCCTTGATGCGGCACCAGCTCGAACCTGGTGGATCTGGGCTGGGGGCGGCGCGCACCCGTCGCCGTGAGCGGCGGGGAACTCCCGAGGTGGTGGGCATGAGCTGCCAGGGAGGCTGCGAGGAAGGTCTGCGGCGTACTCGCAGCGATGCCGCAGGGGCATAGTCGGGCTCCTACTTCGTCGAGCGAACCACAGTGAACACGGGAACCGTCCCGGGTCTTGCCCTCCGCGTCGCGTCCAGCGGCGGGGGTGGGGCTGGGCGCGTCGACCGCCGATCGGTCCGGGACGGGGCGGAGCCGCCGTAGTACTCCGAGGTCGGGAAAGCCGGCCACATGGGGAAGGGCGGCAGCGGTTTCGAGAAGGGAAGGACGCTGCAATGCCGGAAGACGCGTCGCCGAACGGCGATGCACCTCGTTCTGGTCCGGCCGGGCCAGGAGCGAGGGTATCGGAGATGCAGGCCAAGCTTCACCGTTGGGCGGTGGCCGATCCCGGCCGCCGGTTCGATGACTTGTTCAACTTCGCAAGTGACCCGGCGACGCTGATCGTGGCGTTCGACCGGGTCGCGGGGAACCAGGGTGCGCGCACGCCGGGAGTGGACGGCCTCACGGTCGCCGACGTCGCGGAGCAGGTGGGCGTACCCAGGTTCCTGGACGACCTGCGGGCCGGTCTCAAGGACGGCTCGTTCCGACCGCTTCGGGTTCGGGAGCGCAAGATCCCGAAACCGGGCGGGTCGGGGAAGGTCCGCAAGCTCGGGATTCCGACGATCGCGGACCGGGTCGTCCAGGCGGCGCTGAAACTGGTGCTGGAACCGATTTTCGAGGCGGATTTCCTGCCGTGCTCGTACGGTTTCCGGCCCAAGCGGCGTGCGCAGGACGCGATCGCCGAGATCCACCACTTCGGGACCCGCGGCTACCGCTGGGTGCTGGATGCGGACATCGAGGCGTGCTTCGACTCGATCGACCACGCGGCCCTGATGGACCGGGTGCGCCTTCGGGTGAAGGACAAGCGCGTCCTGGCGCTGGTCAAGGCGTTTCTCAAGGCCGGGATCCTCACGGAACTCGGCGAGCACCAGGAGACCATGACCGGCACGCCGCAGGGCGGCATCTTGTCCCCGCTGCTGGCCAACATCGCCTTGAGCGTGCTCGACGAGCACGTGATGGCGCCATGGAAGCCGGGCGGGTCGATGTCGACCCGCGGCAAGCGCGACTACCGGCACACCAAGGGACGACCGACGTGGCGGCTGGTCCGCTACGCGGACGACTTCGTCGTCTTGGTGCACGGCTCGCGCGAGCACACCGAAGCGCTGCGCGAAGACATCGCCGCCGCGCTGGCTCCGCTCGGGCTGCGGCTGTCACCGGCCAAGACCCAAGTGGTCCACATGGGCGACGGGTTCGACTTCCTCGGCTTCCGCATCCGGTGGAAGCGCAAGAGGGGGACGAACAAGTGGTACGTCTACACCTTCATCGCGGTCCGGCCCGCCCGGACGCTGAGGGCGAAGATCCGTGCCCTGACGCACAAGACATCGCAGCAGGACTTCGCGTCGGTTCTGACCAGGCTCGGTCAGATCATGCGCGGATGGGCCAACTACTTCAAGTACGCCGTGGCCAAACGCACTTTCAGCAAGTTGGACGACTTCACCTGGTGGAGGCTGGTCCACATGCTGCGGGCGCGCCACGGCTGGAACTGGGGACAGGTCCGCCGACACCTCGCCGCCTCCGGGCGGTGGAGGATCGCGGCGGACGGGGTCGAGTACTTCCGGATCGAGGGTGTGTCGGTCTCCCGCTACACCTACCGGGGGAACAAGATTCCCACCCCGTGGCCTCCTGCGAACCCCGCCTGACGGCAGAGACCGTGGAGAGCCCGGTGCGGCGAGAGTCGCACGCCGGGTTCGGAGAGCGGTCCGGGGAAACGGACCGGGAGCAATCCCGGCACCGCGCCCCGGGCCGACTCACCAACCGGATCGCCCTCAGGCGAGAGCGGCGGAGGAGCGCGTTGAAGTGGCGGGTGAGGGTGGCGGGTTCGATGGGGTGGCCGTCCGGGCGTGTGAAGACGAGACCGTTGTCCACCCACTCTTCACCGGCCTGCTGCTTCTCGCGGGCCTGCCGGTCGCGGTGCGCGCGGAGCGAGGTGATGCAGGCGGTCGGGAGGACGATGCGGCGTTCCGAGCTGATGGTCTTGGTCGGCAGGGTGGTGAGCCCGCCGGTCCGGGTGCGCTGGAGGGTGCGGCGGATGCTTGCGGTGCCGTTGTCGAGGTCGAGGTCTTCCCAGCGTAGGCCGAGGAGTTCGCCCTTGCGGAGCCCGGTGCGAAGGGCGAGTTCGAACAGAGTCTGGAAGCGGTGGCCGTGGGCGGCCGTGAGGAAGTGCCGGGCTTCGTCGGCGGTGAGGGGGTCGAAGCGGCGGGGGCGGGGTGTGCCGGTGCGGACGTTGCGGGCGACGTTGCGCGGGATCTCCTCCTCACGGACAGCGTGCTCCAGCGCGGACTTGAGGACGGAGTGGATGTAGGCGAGCGTCAGCGGGGAGAGGTACTTGTGGCAGCACTTCCCGATGGCGCAGCAGCGCGGCCGGCGGTCGGCCTGGGCGTCGGGCCTGCGCCGGGCGTCGATGCCGCGAGCGCAGCACTGGCAGACGGTCCGCAGCCCGTTCAGCCAGGTGCGGATGTCCTTGGCGGAGAGCTTGGCGAGCTTCTTCTTGCCGAGCCCGGGGATGAGGTACTGGGTGACGCAGGCGGTGTAGCGGGTGTGGGTGGTCTCGCGGAGCTGGTGGACGGCGACGTTCTCCAGCCAGTACGTCAGGTAGGCGGCCAGGCTGCCTTGCGCGGAGACGACCGGGACGCCGCGGTTGCTGGCTGCGGTCTTCTCGGTGAGCTTGGCGAGGGCTTCTTTGCGGGTGGAGCCGTAGACGTGGACGCGCTTGCGGGTGTTGCCGGGGGCGAGGACGTAGCCGGCGGCTTCCCAGCGTCCGTCCTTGCGCTGGTAGACGGTGCCGTCGCCGTTGGCGCGGATCCTGCGCGAGCCCGCGCCGGGGATGGGGTTGGTGTCGGGGGTGGTCATCAGGCTGCCTCTTCGAGGTGGTGGTGGACGAGGGCGGTCAGGGCGTGGGTGGGGATCCGGCGGGCGCGGCCGATGGTGATGGAGGCGAGCTGCCGGGTGCGGATGAGGTCGTAGACGGTGGAGCGGCTGATCTTGAGCCGGGCCATGACCTCGGGGACGGTGAGGAGTGCGGCGTCGGCGGTCACGCGATTGCCCCCGTCTGGACGGCGGTGGTCAGCGGGTCGGTGCAGTGACCGGCCCGGTCACCGGAGCGCTGTGCGTGCCTGGGGCGGCTCGGCTGCTCGGGCCGGGGGCGCGGTGGGGTGGCCAGGAGGTCAGCGAGGTGGGCGAGTTCGGGCAGGAGGCCGGTTCCGACGTACTGCCAGTGCGAGATCACCAGGGTCGTATCCGTGGCGCCGCGCCGCCCGTCCTTCGCGCGGTGACCGGCGCCGTGACCGGGGCCGAGGTCGGTGTGACCGGCGATCAGGTCATCGCGGTCACCGTCCCGGTCAGTGACCGGCTGGCCCTCACTGGCCCGCTCCTGACCGGAGTGTCGACCGGCCAGGGGCGGGTCGGTCGGTGTCGGGGCAGCGGTTTCAGGCTGGCGGGTGCGCCAGGCGGTGCGTTCGGCGCGCAGGTGAGTGAGGGTGGTGGAGTAGTGGCGGGTGCGGGTGGAGAAGTGGCCTCGGAAGCCGAGCATGTGGGCCCACTGGCGCAGACGGAGGTGGGCGTGCTCGGGCCGGGCACCGAGGTGCCAGGCGGCGTGGATCATGCGGCGGGCGTGGTCGGTGAGGTCATGCTGGGCGAGTTCGGCGAGGAAGCGGAGTCGGCGGTCAAGGGTGCCGGTGGTGGTTTCGGCGCCCTTTGTGGCGTACTTGGCGATGTAGGCGGCGACGTGCCGGTCGGTGACGGGGCCGGCCCCGGTGAAGTCGGCGCTGCGGATGGCGCGGACGTCGATCTGCCGCCCGAACCGGAACACCGTGGGCACCGGCGGCTGTGCCGGGTCGGCCTCCCCGGCCTTGGAGGGGTGTTGGTGCTGGACGCGGGTGCGGTTGGCGGCGGCGCGGACGGAGTGGTCGAGGAGGTCTGTGGTGGCCCAGGTGGGTGGGGTGCTGGTGGGGCCTGTGGGTCCGTCGATGCGGATGACGGTGTGGAAGTGGATCTGTCCGCGCTTTTGGTATTCGGCGACCTTGGCGTAGGAGAGTGTGGCGTGGTGGCGCAGGGTGCGCTGGGTCAGTCCTGCGGCGTTGGCGATCTCGCGGCGCAGGTGGGTGGTGAAGCGGGCCCACAGGGCGGGGGCGTGGGCGTTCCACAGCACCGCGCCGGTGTAGTCGTACCGCTGCGGGTTCAGCGGGGTGCCGAGGAGCGGGTCGGTGTCGGCGTGCCGGGTGCCGCAGGTGCATGGGGTGGTGCCGGGTTGGTTGTGGACGGGGCCGAAGCCGGGGGCGGTGAGGGTGGCGAAGACGCGGGGGTGGGTGGAGACGGTGGTGGGGACGGTCTTGCCGCCGCGTAGTCCGGCGGCGATGAGCTGGTAGGTGTCGTAGCGGTAGAGGGTGGAGCAGGCGCGGCAGCGGGTGGTGCGGCGGTTGCCGCAGCGCACCAGGAGTTCGCCGGCGGGCAGGTGGCGGCTTTCGAGGTGGCCGAGAATCTGGCCGGTGACAGTGTCCAGGCGGGTGCGGTGCCCAGTCATGCGGATCGGGCGGGCGCAGCCGCCCAGTGAGCCGATCTGCCGGGCCAGGGGTGCGAGGTATCCGGCTGCGGCGAGCTTTGCCAGCCTGGCAGTCAGTCGCGCCCGGCGTTCCAGCGCCGAGTTCCTGTTCGCGGACGTGTCGGCACTGGTGGTGAGCGCCGGTGCGGCGAAGGCCGTGCTGGCAGGAGTGGAGGTGGTTGCGGGGGCGGGGAGTTGGAGCTGCGCGGGCATGGGGACAGACCTCCGGCAGGAGTCGGGAGAAGAGGGGAGGCGATTGAGGGGCGACCCGGGTGATCGGCGCACGTGGGCACGGTGCGCGTTCCGGCGGGCGCGGATGGTGGACCGGGGACGTCTGGCCTGGTCAGCGGTGGTGTTCGCCAGCGGTGCGTGAAGGTAGCATCGCTTCAAGTGCGCATTCAAGTGCATCCCTCCTCATCTGTTTCGGTGGCCGGTTGGGACGCGAGTACTGTGGCCCCGGTCTTCCGTTTTGGACGGGCCGGATTTCGGTGGTAGTGGCGCAGAGAAGGCGGGGTGACCTGCGGTGACGGTGGGGCGGCGGGGACGTAGGCCGGCGGGTGGCACGGTGTTGCTGACGTTCGAGGTCATCGCCGAGGCCCTGCGGGGGCGGATCCGCTCCGGCGGGCTGAAGCCCGGGGATGCGCTGCCGACGCAGGCCGTGTTGATGGCGGAGTACGGGGCTTCGAGCCTGTCCGTGCAGAAGGCCATGGCCCTGCTGAAGCAGGACGGCTACGCGATCTCCCGCCCAGGCAAGGGCGCCTTCGTCGCCCACCCCGACGCCGACGGTGACTCAGGTGACGAGGAGGCGGGGAACACGCCTGTCGGCGGGACGGCGGCGCGCGTCGAGGCACTGGAGCTGGCACTGGCCGAGACGCTTGATCAGCTCACCGCTCTGCGTGCCCGCGTCGAAGCCCTTGAAGCGAGCGGCACCGAGCGAGGTTGCTGACCCGTCGGCCGCTGAACGGCAGGGGCTGGAGCTGTGCGTCCAGATTTTCTCTACGAGGTTCAAGGCGGGCCCCGCCCGTTGGAGGTGGCCCGATGTCGCCGACCGACCCAAAGTCGGACCGGCCCCGAAGTCTTCACGACCTGGCGGTCAGCAGTCCGTCAGGTCGTTAGCGGGGCTCGACTGGTGCCCGACGGGAGCAAGTTGTGGGGCAAGCGATGCTTACCCCAGCACCGCCCAGGGTCGGAGCAAGTTGTGGGCTATGGACTCCTTGCCCGCGACGCGGAGCAAGGTGTCGCCCACGACCGTCCTGCGGCCGGTTGTTCGAGATGGCCGGCCAGGGGTCCGACCATCAAGGCCCGTCGCCGAGCCGACCATCGGCGGGTGGCTGGCGTTCGCCTCCGGCGGGGAGCGAAGCCCCCGGCCGTCCGCCGTCGACCGACCTCCTCCCTCCCGGCCCCCGCACTGCGATACTGGCCGACGCACGCGCCTGGCCACACCTGTCCGAGGACACCCTGGCGGCCGACCGCCGAGCCGCCCAGAGCCCCCAGCCCGCCAGATTGGTCTAGACCCTTGACGGCAGTGGTGACGGCAACAACCACGAACGACCCCGGCCGAACCTGCACCCCAGCGGAACCATTAAATACGGCTTGAACTGCGAAAACGCAGGTAGAGAGGGGCCGCATAGCACACGTACTATGTGCTCGCGGGGACGACGCCCGTCCTGGTTCATAATGTAGGTGGTGACTGTCCAACTGGATTGGCCACTTTGCATTATCACGGCAATGGAAATCACTTCAGCATCGAGGTAACCGACGGTAAAACTGTCACCCATACGCACCTCATGCCTCATGACGGAGAGGCGGTCGTCGGCCCCTATACTGGCTCGCCGGGCATCATGAGTCGGACATTTGAACTTCCGGACGCCGCCGCAGCTTTGGACTTCCAGGCGAATAATCAGGGGTCGTGGGGACCGTATACCGAAATGAGTAACAATTGCCTCAATTACTGTACTGCAGTTCTTCGGGAAGGCGGGCTGGATGTTCCTGAAGGGCGACGTGCTATCCCCTGGGCTCGCGAGCTTCTCTCGGGCGGGGATGGGTGAGTGTGGCACTGCCACTGATCAGCGACAGTGTGGCCAGGAAGGGATCTGAGCGAAGTTATTATGGTTGCTCGAAATTCCGAATCTCTAGACGTCTTGCTTCGGATTGCAAGTGACGATCGAGTTTCCTGGAGAGCGGTGAAACTTGCCGGCAGGGGGATCTCCGCAGATGCATCGGGGACGCTGTGGATGCTCTCTGAGGGGAAATCGTCAACCCCCGGAGACGTCTTGGCCGGTCTGCTGACTCGCCAGGGGGAACTGATCGATGAACTGATCGAGGTGTGGCAATTGTTTGAATCTGGAAGTCTTGCCAAATTCGATTTTGAAGCCCGACTTGAATCCGTAGTCAATGCGCTGGAACTTTGGCCGAGCGTCTGAGCGTAATTAAAAGCGGCCCCACCAGAACTTCTTCCGGTGGGGCCGCCTTGGCGTTTGACGGCAGTGGTTGACGGCAACGTCAGCGGACGGTTGCCGCACAAAGCGGTGGCTCGTCGCCGTCGTCGGGATCGCTGAGGGGTTCGGAGGACTGTCCGAGGGTGCAGCCGAGGAGGTTGATGGCGTCGCGCTGGAGGCGTAGGCGGACATGGGCATAAACAGTAGCGGTGACGCCGATGTGGGCGTGGCCGACGAGTTCGACGCCCTGTTCCAGGAGAAGCATCGCGGTCGAATGCCTCAGGTCGTGGAAGCGGATCTGCCGGAGGTGTGCCGGGCGGAGGAGCGCGTTGAAGTGCCGGGTGAGGGTGACATGCTCGATGGGGTGGCCGCCGGACCGGCTTAGGACGTGGCCGCTGCCTACCCAGCCCGCGCCAGCCTTCTCATTCCCTGGGACCTGCTGCTCGCGGTGAGCACGGAGTGAGCGCAGGCAGGGGCCAGGAGGGCGATGCGGCGTTCGGAGCTGGCTGCGGGCGCAGGCCGGGTCAGCCCGGGATGCCCGGGACCACCAGGCCGGATTCGTAGGCGATGACCACGGCGTGGGTGCGGTTCTGGGCGGCGAGTTTGGTCAGGATGTTGCCGACGTGGGTCTTCGCCGTCTCCAGGCTCACGGTGAGTCTGTCCGCGATCTCGGGGTTGGAGAGGCCGGTGGCCATCAGGCGGAGGACCTCCTCCTCGCGCCCGGTCAGGGCCGCCTTCGGGAAGGCCTCGGCGGAGGCCAGCGGGCGGGGGGTGACCATCCGGCGGAGGACCGCCGGGAAGAGGATCGCCTCGCCGGCGGCGACCACGCGGACCGCCTCGGCGATCCGGCGGACCGGGAGTCGCTTGAGCACGAAGCCGCTGGCGCCGGCGCTGAGGGCGGCGGTGACGTAGCCGTCGTTCTCGAACGTGGTGATCACCACGACCTTCGGCGGTTCGGCCGAGGCGGCGAGCAGCTGCCGGGTGGCCTCGATGCCGTTGCGGCGGGGCATCCGGACGTCCATCAGGACGACGTCCGGCCGCAGCAGTTGCGCCTGTTCAACCGCTTCGACGCCGTCGGCGGCCTCGCCGAGCACCGCGATCCCCGGCTGCGCGGCGAGCAGGGTGCGCAGACCGCTGCGGGTCACCTCGTCGTCGTCCGCGATCAGGACGGTGACGGGGGTGACGGGGGTCCCGAAGGTGTCGGCAGGGCCGGTCGGGGCGGCTTCGCTCGCCTCGGAGCTGATCACGCCGACAACCGTACCGGCAGCCGGACGGCCAGCCGCCAGTGCTGCGGGCCGTGCGGGCCGGCCTCGATCTCACCGTGCAGCAGCCGCACGCGCTCGGCGAGCCCGGGCAGGCCGTGCCCGGAGGTCGGAAAGGCTCCGGCGCGCGCCCGTTCCCCGGTCCGGTTGACCACGCTGAGTTCCAGTGCGTCCGGCGCCGCCACCACCCGAACCTCGACCGGACCGCCCGCTCCGTGCCGCAACGCGTTGGTCAGGCCTTCTTGCAGGATCCGGTACGCCGCCCGCGAGAGCGTCCCCTGCACCTGCGCCCACTCGCCCGACAGCTCCGGCTCCACCACCGCGCCCGCGTGCCGCAGCCGGTCCAGCAGCTCGGGGAGATCCGCCAGGGTCCGGGTCGGCGCCGTCCCCGCCTCCTCCTCGCGCAGCACACCCAGGACGTAGTCGAGGTCCTCCAGTGCAGCCCGGGCCGACTCCTCGATGCTGCGCATGGCCGCCCGCGCCGCCGCGGGGTCGGCGGAGAGCACCTCGCCCGCCACCGCCGCCTGGATCGTGGCCGCCGTCAGCGTGTGCCCGATAGAGTCGTGCAACTCGTGGGCCAGCCGGTTGCGTTCGGCCAGCCGCCGCTCGCGCTCGGCCGCCAGGGCGAGCCGTTCTGCGGGCGACGGCCCCAGCAGCCTGGGCGCCAGCCACCGCAGGGCGCTCGTCACCACCGCGCACGTCCCCGCCGCCAGCACCAGACAGCCGAGGGCCGCCAGCCAGCTCTGCCAGCCACCCGCCGCCCGCACCGACCAGCCGAACAGGTTCAGCTCCGCCTCGCCGCGCAGCCATCCCCCGGGGAGGGTCAGCGCCAGGAGGAGCAGCACGCCGCTCACCACCGCGCCCGTCCACCCGAGCGCCGCGTGCAGCAGCAGCCAGAGCGGAGTCCGCCAGCGGTCCGCGGTGGCCGGCCGGCGGCCGGCCACCGGATCCGGCAGCGGCACCCTCAACAGGCGGCGGGCGGAGGCGATCAGCGCCCGCCGGGTGGTGCGGGCCAGGCCGATCGCGCTGACCAGCGCCGCCCAGAGCAGCAGGGTCAGCCCGGCCTGGACGGCGTAGGGCGCGGCTCGCCACGCCAGCACCGGCACCATCGCGAAGAGCAGCAGCGGCAGGCTCGCCAAGGCGCCGCCGTAGGCGAACAGCGCACCCGCGTACGTGGAGCCGCGCAGCAGCGGCCGAAGTCCCCTGATCATGATCGCCAGTATGGCCAGGCGGCTCGTCGGGGGCCTCCCCCGATCGAGGGAGCACGTTCTCCCGCGTTCCCGCGATGCGCGTCCACGGCCCCGGAAGCCACGATCGAGCCCTGCCCGGTCGGTGGCGACTTCACCGATGCCCGGCACATCACCGTCGTTCCGACGATTTCCGAGGAGTCGATCATGCGTGAGCAGGCGCACCAGAGGCCGAACGATGTCCGGCGGCAGCAGGGCAGTCGGCGGCGAACCGTGGCGGGCGCAGCCGCGGTGACCGTCGCCGTCATGACGATCGGTGCCCTGGCGCCGCCCGCATCCTCCGCCGCCGCCAGGCCGGATACCGTCCAGCGGGGCCTCGACGCGCTGGTGCAGGCCGACGGCCTGCCCGCCGCGCTGGCGAGCGTGCAGGACCGGGACGGCCGCACCCGCAGCTACACCGCGGGGGTCGGCGACCTGGCCACCGGCGCGAAGGTGCCGGTCGACGGTCAGGTGCGGATCGGCAGCACCACCAAGACGTTCACCGCGGTGGTGGTGCTGCAACTGGTCGGCGAGGGCAGGATCGGCCTCGACGCCTCGGTCGACACTTACCTCCCGGGCCTCGTCCGCGGGGACGGGATCGACGGACGCCGCATCACCGTCCGCCAGCTCCTCCAGCACACCAGCGGACTCCCCGAGTACGAGGACCGCGTCGACGACGCCCTCCGCGAGCACCGGTACCTCGAACCCCGCGACGTCCTCGACATCGCCCTCCGGCACAAGGCGGACTTCGACCCCGGGGCGAAGTTCGCGTACAGCAGCACGAACTACGTGGTGGCCGGCCTGATCGTCCAGAGGGTGACCGGCAGGCCCCTCGCCGAGGAGATGGACCGCCGCATCGTCCAACGCCTCGGGCTGCGCCACACCTACTTCCCCGCCCCCGGTGACATGACCCTCCGGGAACGCCACCCCGAGGGCTACCAGCGGGATTCGGCGGACGCGCCCCTGAGCGACGTCACGGAGCTGGACCCCTCCCCGGCCTGGGCGGCGGGCCAGCTGGTCTCCACCAACTCCGACGTCAACCGGTTCTTCACCGCGCTCCTCGCCGGGCAACTCCTCCCCGCGGCCCAGCTCGCCCAGATGCGCACCACCGTCCCGATCGGGGACACCGGCGCCGGCTACGGCCTGGGGATCATCAGCAGGCCGCTGTCCTGCGGCGGTGTCGCCTGGGGCCACGGCGGCGACATCCCCGGGTACGAGACCCGGGGCGGCGTCACCGACGACGGCCGTGCCGTCAGCATCGCGGTGACCGGCATCCCCGCCGACTACGCGGTCACCGAGCGCCTGGAGGCCGTCGTCGACAAGGCGCTGTGTCGCTGAGCCCCACGCTGAACCCGGCCGCCGGCCGAGCGCACGAGCCGGCGGCCGTCAGGTCAGGAAGCGCTCGACCGCCTCGCGGGCGCGGGCGTTCGAGGCCGCGGCGGCGGCCAGGGAGCGGGCCAGCGCGTCGGTCCACTCGCCCAGGTCCACCCGGCGCCGGGAGAGCACGATGCCCCGCACCTCGTGGCAGATCTCCCCGGCCACCCGGCCCCGGTCCGTCCGCAGCGAGAGCCGCTGCTCCCCGAGCGTGACGTCCAGTTCGTCGACCGAACCCGCGCGCCCGGCCACCCGGTCCGTGACGGAGCGCCGGCGCTTGACCTGCACGGCACCGGGCGGCAGCGAGTCCGCCAGGTTCGCCAGCAGCACCTCGGCGTAGAGGTTCAGGTCCGCGCTGTCCCGGCGCAGCGCCGCGGCCAGCAGTTCCGCGTCCGGCTCAGGCATCGAGGCTCAGCACCATGGTCGGCCGGTCGATGACGTGGTCGTCGCGGAGCGGGCGCACCGCCGTCCCGATGGCGAAGAACTCGGTGGTGTGCGACCCCCAGGAGTGCGAGTGCTGCCGCAGCTGCACGGCCACGATCCCCTCGGCCTCCAGGGCCTGCGCCTCCGCCTGCATGCGGCTCATCGCCAGCTCGCGTGCGTCGTAGAGCGCCTGGGTGAAGACCTCGATCTCGACGTTGCGGCCGGTGTTGCCCAGCGCCTGGGTGAAGCGCTGGTGCGCCACGTGGTAGACGCAGGAGCCCATGACCATGTCCAGCGGTGCGTACCCGGCCCGGATCAGGGTCCAGAAGTCCTGGCCCGAGAGGTCCGAGGTGAACGGCTTGCCCTTGTTGTTGAGCCAGGTGCCGAGCGGTCCCGGGTCCGCACCGTCCGCCTTCACCGCCGTGCCGACCGCGATGAACTCGGCGATGTCCGAGCCGAACTCCTTGAACTCGATGTCCAGCCGCACCCCCACGATGCCGTCCGCCCCCAGGGCGCTCGCCTCCGCCTCCATCCGGCTCATCGCCAGCTCGCGCGCGTGGTACATGGCCTGGGACAGCTTGGTGAGCTCCTGGTTCTTCGACCACCGGCCGAGCTGGATGCCGACGTGGTAGACCGAGGAGCCGAGGACCAGGCCCAGCGGGCGGAAGCCGGCCTCGCGCACCAGCAGGAACTCGTTCACCGTCAGGTCCGAGGTGAAGAGCGAGCCCTTCTTCCCCGGCCGGAGCTGGTCGAGGCGCCGCATCGCGTCCTCGGGCACGCCCTCCATGGCCGGCCGCGCGGCTTCCCCGGCCGGTCCCCACCCCGTGTGCTCGGTCATGTCAGTTCTCGCGCTCCAGTCTCATGATGGTCAGTGGCCTGGGCCCGGCGGGCCGCCCGGAGCGGGCGAACCGGGTGATGGAGGTGCCGACGAAGACCGCCTCCGCGATGACGTCGCGCATGCCCACGGAGGCCGGGCACTCGCCCTCACGCACCGTCAACTCCATCTCGTCCACCACGACCCCGTCGCCGCCGTGCTCGGCCGCGTCGACGGCCAGCCGGTTCCGGGCGTTGTGCCGGGCGTGGTTGATCAGCTGGGTGTAGCCGTCGACCTCCTGGTTCGGGGCGGCCCAGCGGATCCGGCGGGGGCTGCGCCAGTCGTCGTGCCGGGACTCGACGGCGATGCCGAGGGCGAGCCCGGTGGGGACCCATCCGGTGTGGATGAGCTTGGCGAAGTCCTGGCCGCTCAGGTGCGACGTGAAGGGCCGGCCCGGCCGGATGCGCGAGCGGGCCCGGACGGCGGTGCCCAGCGCGGTGAACTCCACTCCCCCTGCCGGGAATTCGCCGACCTGCAGCCGGACCCCGACGATGCCGTCACCGCCGGCCGCGCGGCACTCGGCGACCGCGCGGGTCAGCGCCAGCCTGCGGGCCGTGTACAGCGTCTTCACCAGCAGGTCGTAGGACGGATCCCACGGCGAGGCGGGCTTCTTCCGGCGTTCCGCGGCCGACCACGCACCCGGGCAGCCCCAGGCCCCGGAGTACCCGATGGTGAAGACGGCCGTGCCGAGCACCTGCCCGACCGGGTCGAACCCGGCCCCCTTGACCGCCGCGAACTCCCCGGACGACAGCCCCGAGTCCCAGGTGCCGCCGGTCCGGGGCCCTGTCGCCCCGCCGGTGGCGGCCCCCGCTGAACCGGCGTCTCGTTGGGGTTTCATCGGCTCCCGTGCCAATCGACCTCTCGGCTCGGCGCGCGAATCGCGTCGCCGTTCGGCAGCCTAGGCCATCGGTCGGAGGCACCCGCAGGCGGTCCGGGCGACGCCGGAGCGGCCGGCCGGCACCGGCCTTGCCGCCCATGGCCCCGAAAACGACTAAACGGCGCCTCCCGCAGCGACTTCCGTCACTGTGGGAAGCACCGTTTCGTCGGTACTTCTTTGTGCGCGAGGGGGGAGTTGAACCCCCACGCCCTTTCGGGCACTGGAACCTGAATCCAGCGCGTCTGCCTATTCCGCCACCCGCGCATCTGGGTGATGGGGAAAAGCTTAGCGCATGTTCGGGGGTGCTCCGAACCAGGTCGGCGGGGGTGGAGCGGATCGGTGGATCAGCGGGTGATGCGGTCGAGGATCCAGTCGATCAGGACGGGCGAGACGTGGCTGTGCTCGGTGTTGTCGGTGTCGAAGCCGACCTCGTCGAGGTGCCCGTTCGCGAGGTCGGTGTCGGTGATGGAGACCGTCGGGACGACGTTCCACTGCACCGGGTCGAAGTTCAGCGCCGCCGCACTGACGGCAGGGACGAAGGTGCCGCTGCGGTGGTCGTCGGCGATCTTGGCCTTCAGGGCGTCGGCCACCTTGCCGAAGGAGTCCAGGGTGCCGCCGGGCGCACTGTCGAGCGCCGGGACCTCGGTGGTGGTGCTGCGGCGGAGCGCGAGGCCGAGGTGCATGCCGCCGATCCGCTGCCTGTCGCCCCGCTCGGGCTGGAAGCGGGCGGTCGCGCTGGCGATCAGGGCCTGCCAGTCGAACGCCACCTCGCCGACCGGCAGCGGGAGGCCGACGCCGTCCCGCCGGCCGTTGGAGACGCCGAGCAGCCGGGGGCGGCGGGGGAAGTTGCCGACCCGCGCCAGGTCGTCCAGGAACTCCTTGCGGAGCGGGCTGGCGGTGGCCACCGGACCCGAGTACTTGGAGTTCTCCACCCAGGCCCAGAGCAGCTGCTGGGCGGCCTCGCTGCGGATCAGGTCCGCCTGCTTGACGCCGCCCGGGCCGGGCGGGGTGTAGTCCTCGAAGAAGTAGGCCATCTGCTGGAGGATCAGCGGGATCCAGGCGCCGTTGTGCGGGGAGTCGTAGGAGAGGTAGGTGGCGGTCTGGTGGTCGATCCCGTCGTACTCCATCTTGGCGAGTGCGTAGCGGGTGATGATGCCGCCCATGCTCACACCGCCCACGGTCAGCGGGGCGTCGCCGAGCCGCTCGGCGATCGCGCGCTCGACGGCCGCGGTCACCGTTTCGGCGTTGCGCTGGATGCGGGCGTGCCGCTCGTCGAAACCGATCAGGACGACGTCGATGCCACGCTGGCGCAGCTGGTCGAAGAAGCCGGGCCTGCCGTCGTACGGGGTGTTGAAGTAGCCGAACAGGCCGGGGAGGTCGCTCGGGCCGTAGTTGAACCCGTCGGCGAAGAGGAACGGCCGCTGGAGGCCGAACTTCGGGTTCGCCAGGTAGACGGCCGCCTCGCCGTACGGGAGGTCCTCCCACCGCTGGTCGGGGTCGCGGCCGGCGGCGACCTCGGCGGTCCTGGGGGTGGTGAACCAGACCTCCGGGGAGAGGGAGGCCGCGAGCTCGGCCAGTTCGGCCTCGCCGGGCTGGGTCTCGCCGCCCTTGAGGGTCAGCTCGACGTCGATCCGGGCTTCCTGCGCCATGCGTAACCACCTCTGCCGTTGCGAACAGGGATCATTCGTGCGCGCAGGGTGACGGTATAGGTTCGCTTGCGGAGATCACCGGGACGCGCCCGGAGGCGGTCGAAAGTCTCGCTCCCGATCGACGGTGACCGAAGTCGGCGGATCAGGAGGGGAGCGGGAAGTCGCCGGACCGGATGCCGGCGAGGAAGGAGTCCCAGGAGGCGGCGGGGAAGAGGAGGGCCGGCCCGTCGGGGTCCTTGGAGTCACGCACCGGGACGACGTCGGGGAACCCGGGGGCCACCTCGATGCAGTCGCCGCCGTTGCTTCCGCTGTAGCTGCTCTTCCGCCAGGCGGCGACTGCGAGCTCGCTCCTCGTCATCCCTGAACCCTTCCAGCGCGTCAGCGATCAGCGCGAGCGAGTCCCTCACCGAGAGCGCCGACCCGCGGAGCCGATCATAACTTTGCTGATGACCGGACACGGTTGCTGCGACGTCACAAGGATGACCGCGATCGAGGCTCTCCGAGTAGACCCACCGCTGCCCGTCGCGCATCTCAAGCAGAACCATCGACTTGTCGACGACCGTCTGGCACTGCCAGAAGGGGACGACCTGGATGACGACGTTCTCGAAGCGGGAAACCGCCAGCAGATGTTCCATCTGGCGTCTCATCACAGTCGGCCCGCCAACGATGTTCCGCACGGCGCTCTCATCCAGAAGCGCCAACAGCAACGGGCCATCGTCGACGAGGAACCGCTCCTGCCGCCCCAGCCTCGCGGCCGTCCGCTCCTCCACCAGCTCGGGATTGCCTGCAGCATCACCCGTTGCGAACAATGCCCGTGCATACTCCCGGCATTGCAGCAGCCCGTGCATGAAGTTGTACTGGAACACCCGGACCGCGACCGCCTCTGCCTCCATGTCCGCGTGGTCGCGGAACCAGTCCGGGTGCTCGACCTCGGCTTCCCAGTCCACCCGGTCCCAGAGCCGCTTCAGGAGGCCGCCGGTCTTCAGCACGCGGTCGGCGTCCTCGACCGAGTCGGCCGGCATGCGCCGCTTGCCGCTCTCGTAGCGGGTGATGTTGGTCCGGTTGCAGTGCAGGAGCTTCCCCAGCTCCTCCTGCGTGTAGCCGAGCATCTCCCGGTAGAACCGCAGCTCCTCGCCGAACATCACGGCCGAACTCGCCGTCGGCCCCTGCTTCGCCCTCCGGTGTGACATGCCGCCTCCGTTACGTGCCGGATGTGCCGGGCACTCCCAAGTGGCCGTCACCGTACCTCCGGGGACTGATGATTGATACCGCAACGCAATCCTTTGCTTGCGCAGCGTGATGCCTCGCGCCCCTGTTGCGAGCCGCTTCCACTCCCCCGTCACACGCCCCCGGAGGTAGCCCCGCATGCCCAGGAACCGTGCCGACCGCAGACCGCGCGAATTCGCCGCCCGGCTCGACTCGCGCCCCGCCGCCACGCCGCTCGCCCGGCTCATGCTCCGCGCCTACCTGGCTGGGATGCCGCGGGGCGAACGGTTCACCGACGTCGCCGAGTTGTTGCTCGGGGAGCTGTTCGCCAACGCCGTGCAGCACAGTGACGCGCCACCGGACCGCATGGTGGAGGTGCGGTTCGCGGTGATCGCCGACCGGCTCCGGATCGAGGTGCACGACGCGGGCACGGGCCGGCCGTCGCTCCACTCCTCCGCCGCCGACGAGGAGCGCGGACGCGGCCTCTTCCTCGTCAACGCACTGGCCGAGACCTGGGGTTGCTGCCCGCGGGCTGGTGGGGTCGGCAAGTTCGTCTGGGCGCTGGTCGCCCCCGCGCCCGGGTTCACGGACCTGGTCTTCGGCGAGGCCGCCCGGAGCGTCGTCGCCGTCTGAAGCCGGACCCGGCGCCGACCGGCGTACTTCCGCCCGCCTCGCGCCCCGCATTCCCTCCAAGGTGGGGTTTGGCTCAAGCTTTTGTCCGTCCACGACCGATGTCCCGTTCGGCGCGGGTCCGAACCGACGGGCCCGCCGATACCCATACGAATACATACGAATCCAAAGGGGACACATGATGCTGCGGAGCAAGCACGCTCTGGGGGCGGGTCTGTTGGCGGCGGCGCTGGCCGTCGGAACCGGCTGGGCCGTTCAGGCCAACGCGGATGACAGGACCACCGACAACGCGCCGGCCCGCGACGCCGCCGTGCGGACCGTCGACGGGTACCAGCTGGTGAAGCTGGCCAACGCCAACGTGCCGAACTTCCAGCGCCGCACCGCCTACTGCCCGGCGGGCAAGAAGGCCATCGGCGGCGGCGCCGAGGCGCAGGGCAACGACGCCATCCTGGTCGGCAGCTTCCCGACCGACGACGGCTCCGGCTGGGTCGGACTCGGCCGGCAGAACAACTACAGCACGGTGGGCATCAGCGTGTACGTGATCTGCGCCGCCGTCTGAGTCCTGCCCGCGACGTGACAACCGGCACGTGACGAGCGGGTCGGCCCGCCGCGCAGGCGGCCGACCCGCTCAGCCGTCGCCTTTGATGATCTTCATGGTCAGGTGCGAGTCGACGCGCGTGACGGCCGGCAGGCCCATCATCCGGGCGGTGAGGAAGCTCTCGTACGCCGCGTGGTCCGCCACCGCGACGCGGACGAAGTAGTCGGGGCGGCCGAAGAGGCGGCGGAACTCGACCACCTCCTCGTAGGAGGCCACCGTCGACTCGAACTCCTCCACGGTCTGGAGGTCGTTGACGCCGATCTCGACGGCGACCACCACCTCGAAGCCGCGGCCGGCCGCGGCCGGATCGATGCGGGCGCGGTACCCGGCGATGACCCCGGCGTCCTCCAGCCGTTTGACCCGGCGCAGGCAGGGCGGCGGGGTGAGGCCGACGCGCCTCGCCAGCTCCACGTTGGTCAGACGGCCGTCCTGGCGCAGGTGGAACAAGATTTCACGATCGACGGCATCCAGCGATTGTTTGCTGCTCATCAGGCGGCTCCCGGGCAATTTTTGGAAACCATATTACCCGGAATTCGTCCTAGAATTTCCGGTATGCCCGCTTCACTCGCCGGGACGGTCGTGCGCACCGCTGCACCGCCGACCCACGCTCCTGCGCCTGCTCCCACTCCCGCTCCCGGGCCCGGGCCGCGGTCCGATCCGGCCGCCGCACTCCGGGACTCCAGCTCGGTGGGCCTGGGCCTCTTCCCGCTCGGCATCGCCTTCGGTGTGCTCGTCGTCCACGCCGGCCTGAGCTGGTGGTGGGCGACCGCGTTCACCGCCCTCGTCTACGCCGGGTCGCTGGAGTTCCTGCTCGTGGGGCTGGTCGTCGCCGTCACCCCGCTCGCGCAGATCGCGCTCACCGCGTTCCTGGTGAACTTCCGGCACGTCTTCTACGCGCTGTCCTTCCCGCTGCACCGGGTCGGCGGCCGGATCGGCAGGGCGTACAGCACCTTCGGGATGACGGACGAGGCGTACGCGCTGACCACCGGGCCCGACGCCCGGGCTTGGAGCGGCCGGCGGATCATCTGGCTCCAGGTGCTCTGCCAGGCCTACTGGGTGGCCGGTGGCACGGCCGGCGCGCTGTTCGGGGCGCTGGTACCGGCCCGGCTGGTCGGCCTGGACTTCGCGCTGACCGCGCTGTTCGTCGTCCTGACCGTGGACGCCTACCGGGCCAGGCGCGACATCCCGACCCCGGCCCTGGCGCTGGTCTGCGCACTCGCCGCGCGCTTCGCGTTCCCCGGCCAGATGCTGCTCGCCGCGACCGGCCTGTTCACGGCCGGACTGCTGGCCCGGTACGCCGTCGCGAAGCGCCGCACTCCCGCCGGCCTGCACAACCCCGCCGCGAAGGACCCGTCCCGTGCCTGACACGCCCTACCTGCTCGCCGCCATCGGCGTCTCGACCGCCGTCACCTGGGGGCTGCGCGCCCTCCCCTTCGCCGCTCTCGCCCCGCTGCGGGCCAGTGCCGTGCTCCACCACCTCGGCGCGCGGATGCCGGTCGGCGTGATGGTGATCCTCACCGTCTACTCGCTGCGCGACCTGCCGCTCACCAGCCCGCAGCACGCGGCCCCCGCGCTGCTCGCCCTGGCCGCCACGCTCGGCCTGCACCTGTGGCGGCGCAACGCCGTACTGAGCATCCTGGGCGGCACCGCCGTGCACGTCACCCTCGCCAGTACGCTCCTCGCGCACTCCTGACCGGCGCTACTCCGCGGGCGTAGCCTCGTGGGCGCCCTGTGCGGCGGCGGCGGGGAGGACGGGCGGCTCCACGGGCATGGCGGACCACGGCGGCACCGGCATCTCGTCGCTCAGCACCAGCAGGGGCCGTCACTCGGCCGCGGCCTCCAGGGTGGCGCGCCACAGCGGGCTGTCGACGTAGTGGTTGTCGTACTGCTCCGAGGAGTCCTTGATCTCCTGCGGGCTGGCCTCGCCGCGCATCACCCGGCCGAGCAGGCGCAGGTAGTCGAAGCGCGGCATGCCGGGGGTGAAGGTGAAGAGCACGTCGGCCTCGGAGCCGGGGGCCGCGGCGAAGGCGTGCGGGGTGTGCGGCGGGACGAGCAGGAAGTCGCCCTCGTTCAGCAGCTTCACCTCGTCGTCCACCAGCACCTGCAGCGAGCCGCCGATGACGAAGAACAGCTCCGAGGCCCGGGTGTGGAAGTGGGCCGGCGCGCCGACCGCGCCCTTGGCGAAGGAGGAGCGGTAGCTGGTGATCGGGCTGCCGTCGGTGCCGCAGTCGGCCAGCAGGGTCATCGTGCTGCTCGGGTCACTGGTGGTCTCGGCCTCGGCGGCGCGGGTCAGGACGGGCTTCAGCGTGGTGTTGCTCATGGTGGTTTCTCCCCTTGGTAGTCGGCCGTTCCGGCGTTCCCTCCCGGCCTTGTGACAACAACTCTAGGCCGGTGAAAGACCCACTAGGAGGTTCATTTCTTCGGCATGTTCGTGGGTCAATTCTGCTGCGCCGACGACCGCTCGGCGAGGCGCCGCTCCGGGGCCGCACGGCAGTCGGGCCGCTCCTCGGCGGTGATGGAGAGGATCGCGGAGTCGCGGAGCCGGCCCGGTCGGGCTTCGGGCCCATCACTCACCGCTCCTTGCCCGCAGGTCACTTGGGTGCGCCGTCGGCAGCGCCCCAGAGGTCGCACCGCGCTGTCGCACGAATTCGCCGGGCCGCAACCGCCGAACGGGCGGGCGCGAACGGGGTGCATCCCGCCGCCCCTGCGCCAACTTCCCCCCAACGTGGGGTTTGGCTCAACCGGTCGGTGTGCGCGTGCCGATGCCCCGTCCGACGCGAGTCCCGGCCGGGGCGGCGGCGCTGAGGGCCGCCGTCCCGCACACCGGTCTCGCGCGCGACGTGGCAGCCCCGCGGCGCCCCGGCGACCCTCAACGGTCCAGGGTGATGGCGTTCTTGGCGCGCTCGACCGACTCCTCCGCCGCCGGACCGCCGGGGTTCTCGGTGGCGAGGGCCTGGTTGAGGGCGACGAAGGGACGCATCCGCTCCTCGTACTGCGCGTACGCGGTGCGGTGGTCCGCGCCGGCGGCCGCCGCCCGGGCGAGCTCGTCGGCCAGCAGGTAGCCGCCGACCAGGGCGAGGCTGGTGCCCTGTCCGGAGAACGCCGAGGCGCAGTAGGCGGCGTCGCCGAGCAGGACGGCGCGGCCCGCGGACCAGTGCTCCAGGTGCACCTGGGCCATCGCGTCGGCGTAGAAGTCGGGCGCGTCGTGCAGCGCCGCCAGCAGCCGGGGCGTCTCCCAGCGCAGCGCCGACATCCGCTCGGCGACGAGCTTCCGGCTGCGCTCGACGTCACGCTCGACCGGCTCCTCGCTCTGCCAGCCGAAGCAGACCCGCAACTCGCTGTTGCCGCGCACCGGGTAGATGCCGTAGCCGGCGTCGCCGTCACGCTGCCAGACCTGCCAGTCCTCCAGGCCGAGGAAGTTGCCGGCGCTGAAGATCGCGAGGTGGCTGCCGAGGTGCTTCAGGAACTGCTCCTCGGGGCCGAAGGCGAGCTTGCGCACCCGGGAGTGCTGGCCGTCCGCACCGACCACCAGGTCGAAGGTGCGGGGCTGCCCGTGCTGGAAGGTGACGTGGACGCCCTGCTCGTCCTCGCGCAGGGCGGTGACGGCGTCGCCGTAGACGAACTCGACATCGTCCGCGACGAGTTCGGTCAGCATCGCGACGAGGTCCTCGCGCAGCAGCTCGACATCCTCGTTGTCGAGGCGGCCACCGCTGTACGTGGCCTCGGTGGAGCGGTGCACCTCGTGGCCGTCGGCGTCGAGGAGGGACATGCCGCGCATCCGGGTGCGGACCGCGTGGACCCGCTCGGTCAGGCCCATCCGTGCGATGACGTCGACGGCGACGCCCCGGATGTCGACCGCCTGGCCGCCGCTGCGCGGGCCGGGCGCGAGCTCGACCACGGTGACGGCGAAGCCGTGGCGGTGCAGGTGGTGGGCGAGGGCGGTGCCGGCGACTCCGGCACCGGAGACGAGGACGTTCTGCATGGCGGGCTCCCCCAGGGTCGTACTGGTCCGATCGGTGTCTGTACGCTGTAAGCGCGCTCTGAATGTACGACGTACATTCAGGCCCTCGCAAGCCGCTCACCAGCACGTTCAGACCAGAACTGCCCTAGGACAGCAGGCCCGGAACCGGCAACCCCGCTGGTAGGGTCTGCGCTAGTACAGGACCCGCCGCCCGCGAAAAAATCCCCGAGGAGCCCGGCCGCATGTCACCGGAGACGGACCCGCCCTTCCAGCGCATCGCCGCCGACCTGCGCCGGCGCATCTCCGGCGGGGAGCTGGCCCCGGGCGCGCGCGTGCCCTCGACCCGGCGGCTCGCGCAGGACTGGGGCGTCGCCCTGGCCACCGCCACCAAGGCGCTGACCGTGCTGCGGTACGAGGGCCTGGTGGAGGCGCTGCCCCGGGTCGGCACCGTGGTGGCCGCCCGCGCCACGACCGCGGCGGGCGGCGCGGCAGGCGCCACG